>NZ_JBMFOO010000003.1:41492-80702 GCF_049969575.1 Thermodesulfovibrio sp.
GAAGGCTATCCAGAGGAGGGAGATACTTCAGAGGGAAGATTTATTGTGATTTCAAAAAATTTTCTTGACTGTGAACTCTATACAAAAGGAAGACTGTTGACAGTTGTTGGGAAATTTAAAGGGTTAAAAGAAGGGAAAATTGATACAATGCCTTATACTTTTCCTCTTATTGAGGCTCAGGCAACATATTTATGGAAAAAAAGATATAAACCTTACTGGCATCCTTCTTTATGGTTGTGGTATGGCTCACCTCCATGGTATTTTGAATATGGACCTGGATGGTGGTAAATTTACAAAATAATGGGAAAAATTCAAATACTTCCTGAAAGCATTGTAGGAAAAATTGCTGCAGGAGAAGTTGTTGAAAGACCTGCCAGTGTAGTAAAAGAACTTATTGAAAACTCAATAGATGCAGGTGCAAACTCAATCTCTGTTTATATAAAAAATTTTGGGATTGCTGAAATAAAAGTGATTGATGATGGAGAGGGCATTGCTTCTGAGGATGTTTTGCTTGCCTTTCAAAGACATGCCACAAGCAAGATAAAAGACGACAGAGATCTTATTAGAATCTCATCACTTGGATTTAGAGGTGAGGCTCTTTATTCTATTGCCCGGGTAAGCAAAATAAAAATAATTACCCAGCATATAACAGAAAATACCGGCACAGAAGCCTATTTTGTTGCTGGCACTTTAAAATGGCAAAAACCAGCAGTAACCAAAGGAACAACAATACAGATTACAGATCTTTTTTTTAACACTCCTGTGCGCAGGAAATTTCTTAAGTCTTCTTATACTGAAAAAGCACACATTATTGAAACTTTTCAGAATTACTGTGTTGCCTATCCAGAGATTTCTTTTTCCTTATTCATTGATGAAGAGGAAATTTTAAACATACCCAGGGCAGACACAATTTATGAAAGAGTATTGCAGATTTTCGGTTCAGAAATTGTAGAAACTCTTAAATTTAAAACGATTTCAAAAGATTACTATAAAATTGAGCTTTTTATAGGAGAGAAGCCTAAAGAAAAATACAAAAAACTGCAACTGATTTTTGTAAACCGAAGGCCTGTACGGGAACAATCTATTGTGAGTACTATATACAAAGCTTTTAAACTTAATTATCCACAGTTTTTAATTTTTATAACTGTGCCACCACAGGATGTAGATTTTAATGTTCATCCAGCAAAAAAGGAGGTAAGATTTCGCAATTGTCAAAAAATTCATCAGCTTATATTTAAAATGGCTGAGTTTCAGTATAAATCATCAATGGTTGCTGAAGAAACTGTACAGTGGCAGGCAGATTCATCCTATTTAGAACAGATCTCTGTTTTTTCTGCAGACTCTGCAGAATTTGAATTTTTAAATCTCGGTGATTCAATTGTTGTTGTAAAGCAACCTCAAGGAGTAATTTTTCTTGATTACCATGCTGCACATGAAAGAGTGAATTTTGAAAAAATTTTAAATAAAATGAAAGAGAAAATTGCAAAACTTGTTTTTCCTGTAATTGTTAATCTAAGCTCTGATGATTATGTTTTAATAAAAGAGAATCTGCAAATGCTTCAAGAACTGGGTATTGAAGCTCATGATTTTGGTAAAAACTCAATAATAATCCGGGCAGTACCTGAAATTATTCAATATGCTGATATAGCAGGAATAATTGAAAGCATTGCTGTTACCATTAAAGAGGAAATTGATAAACCAGACTTTATTGAAATTAAAAGAAAAATTGCAGCTACTATCGCCTGCCACAGCTCCTTAAGGGCAAATGACAGAATTAACTGCTTTGAAATAAAAGCTTTATTGCAAGAGCTTAAAAAAACTTCTGATCCTGACCACTGTCCTCACGGAAGACCAATAAAAAAGTTTTTTTCAATTAATGAAATAAAAAAGTGGTTTTCAAGATAGGCTGTCAAAAACAAAATCTAAATGTCAAAAATTTGGCAATATTTAAATTTGTTTTTTTTCTAATGGTAATCTTAGACAATTTCCAGAATCTGGCATAAATTATGCTAAATGTTTTAAATTTAGAAAAGAACTCGAGGAGGTCAAGCTATGCCAAAAGAAACAGCCAAATTACAAAACAATGAAAATGAAGCAAAACAACAACCGGAAAAACCGAAGAAAAAAAGTAAATTTCTATTTTTGATTATTGCTATAGTATTGGTAGGTGGTGCAGCAGGAGCTTATTTTTTTCTCCTGGACAAAGGTAAAGGCACTGAGCATACTAAAAGCTCTACAGCAGAATCTCAGGGTGTAAATTTTGCTCTTGAACCATTTGTGGTAAACCTGATGGATCAGGGTGGAACAAAGTATCTTAAGGTCACTGTTCAACTTGAGCTTTCTCAGGCTAAACTTGCTGAAGAGGCAAAAAACAAAACACCCCAGATAAGGGATGCTATAATAACTCTTCTTACAAATAAAACATCTGATGAATTAATTACTCCTGAGGGTAAGCTACTTCTTAAGGACGAGATAAAGCAGAGAGTGAATCAGATTCTTGGCGAAAACACAGTTAAAAATGTTTATCTTACAGATTTTGTAATGCAGTAGCCATGCCAAACGACGAAATTTTATCTCAAGAAGAAATTGATGCTTTACTGAAAGGTATTTCAGGAGGAGAAGTAGAAACAGAGACAGCAGAAGTTCCTTCTGGAATAAGACCCTATGATTTTACATCTCAAGAAAAAATTGTTCGCGGTAGAATGCCTTCCCTTGATATCATCAATGAGCGTCTTGCAAGAAATTTCAGAATAGCTCTTTCTTCAGACATAAGAAAAATTGTAGAGATTGTCAATGTGAATGTTAACATAACAAAATTTTATGACTTTTTGCGTTCTGTTCCTTTCCCTTCGAGCTTAAATATCATAAAGCTTGAGCCTTTGAGAGGATTTAGTCTTGTTGTTTTTGATGCGCCAATGATTTTCTCTCTTATAGAGTTTTATTTCGGAGGTTCTGGTAAAGGATACTATAAACCTGAAGGAAGAGAGTTTACTCCAATTGAGCAGAGAATTATTCATAAAGTTGTAATGATGTTTCTTGAATCTATGGAAGAAGCATGGAAACCTGTGTTTCCTGTAAAACCTCAATACATCCGCAGTGAGATGAATCCTCAGTTCGTCACAATTGTTACACCTGTAGATGTAGTTATAGAAACAGAGTTTACGCTTGAGATTGAAACCAGAGAATGTAAAGTTATGGTTTGCATACCTTACTCTTCTGTAGAGCCAATCAAGGAAAAACTTTACAGTGCTTTTCTTGCTGACAGAGACGAAATAGATATGAAATGGATAGGAAGACTTAAGGCACAAATAAAACAGTGTCCTGTTAATGTAGAAGCAGTTTTAGGTAAGGTAACAATAGATTTTAAAACTTTATTGGAGCTTAAAGTAGGTGATATTGTTAATCTTCAAAAAAGAATAGACGAGGACATGGATCTGCTTGTTGAGGGTGTACCGAAGTTTAAAGGAAAGCTCGGCACATTTAAAGGAAACTATGCAATAAAAATATCAGGGGAGGCATAAAATGGAGGAAAAAGAAGTTAAAGAAACTACAGACGAAAATTTTGAAGAAGAGCTTGATATGGCAAAAGCTCTTGAAATGGAAAAGGCAATGAAGCAGCAGCAAGTGCAAACTCCTCAGATAGACGAATTTACTCCAACTCAAGAAAAACCCAAGATAAGAGACATAGAATTCATTCTTGATATTCCACTTGAATTAACTGTTGTTATTGGTTCTACAAAAATTCTTGTTCAGGAGCTTCTTCAGTTAACCCAGGGTTCTGTGGTAGCACTTGATAAACTTGCTGGAGAACCAATGGAGGTCTATGTTAATGGAAAGCTCATTGGAAGAGGTGAGGTAGTTGTGGTTAATGAAAAGTTTGGAATCAGGATTACTGATATTATAAGCCCGCAGGAAAGAGTAAAACAACTTGGATGAGGTGAGAAGTGGAGTATTTCAAGCTCATAGCATCTTTAATTTTTATTATTGCAGCCCTTTTCATTGTTCTCAGATTAATGAAAAATAAGATAAACCCGGGTAAAGGATTTATTCAGATTGTTTATTATCAACCAATAGGTTACAAAAAAGGCATAGGTGTTGTAAAAGCCTTTGATGAATATCTTTTAGTAGGAATTTCAGAAAATGGAATCAATCTATTAAGTAAACTTGATCCTTCAAAGATTAAAGTAATTTTTGAGGCAGAACAAACAGAAGAAAAAACTGTCTGGAAAAAAATTTTTAAAGGTGGCTTATTCTGTCTTGGTTTTATCTTAACGCCAGCTTTTTCATTTGCAGCACCTCAAGCTCAAGGTGGACTTTTTGGATTTTCATCTGCTGTTGATATTCTTGTATTTATCACTTTACTTAGCTTTCTACCTGCAATTTTGATTATGATGACTTCTTTTACAAGAATTGTTATAGTTCTATCACTTTTAAGACAGGCTCTTGGAACACCTGCTGTTCCACCAAATCAGGTAATCATAGGTCTTGCATTATTTCTCACACTTTTTATAATGTCTCCAACTATTGATAGGGTTTACAATGAAGCCTATGTCCCTCTTTCAAAAAAAGAAATAACAATGCAAGAGGCAATCAACAGAGCCTCAGTTCCATTTAAAGAATTTATGTTAAAGCAGACAAGGCAGAAGGACCTTGCATTATTTCTTAAACTTTCAAAAACTGAGGTAAAACCTGCAACTCCGATGGATTTACCAATGAAGATTGTTGTGCCTGCCTTTGCTCTTGGTGAACTTAAAAGAGCCTTTGAAATAGGATTTTTAATTTTTTTACCTTTTTTGGTTATTGATATTGTTGTGGCAAGTATATTGCTTTCAATGGGTATGTTTATGGTACCACCAGTTATGATATCAATGCCTTTTAAATTACTACTTTTTGTTCTGGTTGATGGATGGCAGTTAATAATTGGCTCTCTTGCAGGAGGTTTTAAATGACAGTAGAGTTTTTAAACTATATATCAAAACAAACCTTTGAGACAATACTTTTAGTTGGTGGTCCTGTTCTTTTGGTAAGCCTTATTGTTGGTCTTGTTATTGGTTTATTTCAGGCAATTACACAGTTACAGGAGATGACAATTAGCTTTGTTCCAAAAGTTATTGCTGTTTTCCTAACTCTTCTTCTTACAATTCCATGGATGGTCAATATAATGACAAAATTCACACGGGGAATTTTTGAGAATCTTTCCTTATATGTAAAATGAACTACCTGGAGTTACTTACAACTGAGATTTATAAATTTATTCCTGTTTTTATCAGAGTTTCTGTAATTGTGTTTTTTCTTCCATATATTGGAAGTAGAACAGTTCCTTTAATTTTCAGATTCTTTTTTGCCTTTTCAGTAGCTCTTGCAATTATGCCATTTGTCCCTGAGAAGGAAGAAAATTTTTTAATTTCTCTATTTAATGCTGTGGTTTTTGGATTAGCCATTGGTTTAATGGTAAGAGTTATAATAGCAGCAGTTGAGACAGCCTCTCAATGGATGAGCATGCAGATAGGTTTTGCAGTTGCCAATGTTTTTAATCCTCAGTTTGGTGAACTTATGGGACCGCTTACTGTTTTTTATGAGATGTTTATGATAGTCCTATTTTTTTCTCTTGATCTGCATCTAAGTCTTGTAGAAGTTATGGTTAAGACATTTGAGGCACCAGCAAAATTTTCATTTGCAGGAAATGTAATTGAGTTTTCCTATCTTCTTTTTCCTCTGGCATTAAAACTTTCAGCGCCTGTGCTACTTGTTCAAGTTTTGATGAATCTTGGACTTGGATTTCTATCAAGAATCATGCCTCAGGCAAATGTTTTTTTTGTAGGATTTCCTCTATTGCTTATAACAGGAATTGCAATTGTGTGGTTAAGTATTCCTATTTTTACAATGGTTATTTCAAAGGCATTTTTAAATCTTAAAGACGCTTTAATGGGTTTGCTGAGGTAATATATGCCAGAAGAACTTCAAGAACGAACAGAGCAAGCTACTCCGCGAAGACGGGAAAAAGCAAGACAAAAAGGTGAAGTTCCAAGAAGCAGGGAACTTACAAGCATAGTTGGTCCGTGGATGATTCTTCTTTATTTTGTTTTTTCAGGGACATTTTTAGTTTCAATAATAAACCACATGAAAGAGTCATTTATAAGGGTGAAAAATCCAGAATTTGTGAGCATTCTTGTAATCATAAAAGAGGAGACAAAATGGTTTCTCCTGCAGTTTGCGCCAATTGGAGGAATTCTTTTGTTTGCTGTTTTAGTTGTTCACTTTGTTCAAACAGGTTTTCTTTTTACAGGAGCTCCTCTGGTTCCAGATTTATCAAGAATAAGTCCACTTAAAGGCATAAAAAGGATGTTTTCTCTCAATGCTTTATTTGAAACACTAAAGGGAATTTTCAAATTGGTTGCTTTGGGATTGGTAATATATTTTGTTTTAAAAAAAGATGTCAATATTTTGCCGCTTTTGGTTGATATGGATGTAAAAGCTATTGCCGGGATTTCATTTCAAAAGATTTACCAGCTCATGCTTGCATGCCTTATAATGCTTACTGTTTTTGCAGGTATAGATTTTGCATATCAGAGGTGGCAGTATGAAAGAAATTTAAGAATGACAAAACAGGAAATAAAAGAAGAATTTAAAGAGACAGAGGGTTCACCAATGGTTAGAGCAAGAATAAGAAGTCTTCAAAGAGAAATGGCTCGAAAAAGAATGATGCAGGAAGTGCCAAAGGCAGATGTTGTTATAACAAACCCTCTTCATATTGCTGTATGTATAAAGTATGATTCAAAGAATATGAACGCTCCTCAGGTAGTTGCAAAGGGAGCAAATATTCTTGCTGAAAAAATAAAAGAAATTGCAAGGGCAGCAGGTGTACCAATTTATGAAAACAAGCCTCTTGCAAGGGCTTTATATAAAATTCCTGTTGGAGGAGAGATTCCAGAAGCTCTTTATAAGGCAGTTGCAACAATTTTAGCAACTGTTTATAGACTTAAAGGGAGACAGATTGCATGAACATAATGAATTATATAAGAAGTGATGTTCTTGTTGCTGTTGGTATAATTCTTATACTTATTTTCATGATTGTGCCAATTCCTCCCTTTATGCTTGATTTATCTCTTACAATGAGCATAACTATCTCTATTCTAATTATTCTTGTTGCATCATATGTAAGAAGACCACTTGATTTTTCCGTATTTCCTTCAGTTTTATTAATTGCAACCTTAATGAGACTTTCACTGAACATTGCCTCAACCAGACTTATTCTTACTCGTGGAGAGCTTGGCACAGAAGCAGCAGGTAAGGTTATCAAAGCCTTTGGAGAATTTGTTGTAAGTGGAAACTTTGTAGTTGGCCTGATTGTGTTTTTAATTCTTGTAATCATTAACTTTATCGTAATTACGAAAGGTGCTGGAAGAATTGCTGAAGTTTCAGCCCGTTTTACTCTTGATGCAATGCCTGGAAAACAGATGAGTATTGATGCAGACTTAAATGCAGGTCTTATTGATGAAAAAGAGGCAAGGCGCAGAAGAGAAGAAATAAGCAGAGAAGCAGATTTCTATGGTGCAATGGATGGTGCAAGCAAGTTTATTCGTGGAGATGCAATTGCTGCGATAATTATTATGATTATAAACATTGTTGGCGGAATATTAATTGGAGTGCTTCAGAAGGGTATGTCCATAACTGATGCTGTGCAAACCTATGTAATTCTTACAATTGGTGATGGATTGGCAGCACAGATTCCTGCCCTGATTACATCAACAGCAGCAGGTATTGTTGTAAGCAGGGCAGCAACAGAGTCAAATCTTGGAGAGGATATTCTCAAACAGCTTTTTAAAAATCCTAAAACTCTTGCAACTGCTTCAGGAGTGCTTCTTTTACTTGGTTTGATTCCAGGACTTCCTCACTTTCCCTTTATAATTATCTCAGCTGTCTCTGGTGCAATAGCATATCTGCTTTTAACCAGAGAGAAAAAGGAAAAGGAAGTGCCTACTGTAGCTGCACCTGAAGAAAAACCTTTAACAGTTGAAGCTCAACTTGAGAGTCTTTTAAAAGTTGATCCAATCTCCCTTGAAATAGGATACAGTCTTATTCCACTTGTTGAAGGAGAGAGCTCTCTTGTTGAACGAATTCGTTCTTTGAGGAAACAAATTGCAATGGAAATGGGCTATATAGTTCCATCAATTCATATAAAAGACAATCTAATGCTTAAGCCTTCCCAATACAGTATTCTTATAAAAGGAGTTGAGATAGCAACATCAGAGATAATTCCTGGAAAATTCCTTGCAATTGGCGCCCGTCCTACTAAAGAACTTGATGGAATTCCAACAAAGGATCCTGCCTTTCATGTGGATGCTCTGTGGATTGATGAAAAAGATGTATCAAAGGCACAGATGCTTGGTTTTACAGTTGTTGATGCATCCTCTGTTATTGTTACTCATTTAAGGGAAATTTTGAAAAATTATGGTTATGAACTTCTTGGAAAACAAGAAACCCAGAGACTTCTTGATAATCTTGCAAAAACCCATCCAAGAGTTGTTGATGATTTAATTCCAAATCTTTTAACTCTTTCTCAGGTTCAGAAGGTTTTACAGAATCTTTTAAGAGAAAGAGTTTCTATAAGAGATTTACAGACAATACTTGAGACTCTTGCAGAGTATGCAAGCATAACAAAGGATCCTGACATTTTAACAGAGTATGTCAGACAGGCATTGTCAAGAAGAATAACAAAAAGCCTCCAGAATCCTGACGGTTCAATTTCTGCAATTTTATTTGATCCTTCTCTGGAGAGGACTTTCATTGAATCGTTACAAACAACTCCTCAGGGCACAGTTTTTGCTCCAGATCCTGTTTTAATGGAAAAAACTCTTGAAAAGGTAAAGGCAGTGGCTGATGAAGCCACAGTTAAAGGATATCAGCCAGTTTTAATATGTTCCCAGGCAATAAGAAGATTTATAAAAAGGGCAATGGAAAGGATAGCTCCTTCTTTGCCTGTGATATCACCACAGGAAATATCTTCAGGGGTAAAAATATTGATGCTTGCTACAGTAAAGCCTGATTAAGGAGGTTGCTATGAAAATAAAAAAATTTCAGGGTAAGAGCTTTAAAGAGGTTTTAGAAATAGTGAAAAATGAGATGGGACCTGATGCTGTGATTCTGTCAACCTCATCTAAAAAGGAGCCTTTTTCAAATAATTCTTATGTAGAGGTTACTGCTGCAATAGATGACAGTGAAGCATTTTATCAAGACAGTTTAAATAGCAGATTGACTACTGGTGTTGATCATGAAGTATTTAAAGAAATAGAAAGACTTAAAATTGAAGTAAGCCTTTTAAGAGAAAGTATTACAAAGTTATTCCCTTGTCTTAATGATATCTCAAAAAGAGGACTTTACAACTTTCTTATAAAAAACAATGTGGAACCTTATCTTGCTTTAATGCTTATAGAAAGAGCTAATGACATGAATGAATTAAGAACCGCTATTGAAAAGGACTTAAAAATATGCCAAAATAATTTTGATGAAGAAAAAGGATTTGTTTTTTATGGATTACCAGGTGTAGGCAAAACAACAACAATTTATAAAATAGGAAAGATTTTAAGAACCAACAATCAAAAAATAATGCTTCTTTCACTGGACTCAAGAATATCATCTGTTGCTTATATAAAGGAATTGGCATTAAAGTTAAAATGTGAAGCAAAATTTGTAAAAGATTCAAAGGAACTTTACAAAGTAATGCACAAAGAAATTGACAGAAAAAAGATTCTTATTGATACTGCAGGAGATGCAAACATAAGCATAGCTAGACAACTCAAGAATTTGTTAAAAGACATGCCTGTAAAAAAATGCCTTGTTATGGATGCATCAATGTCATTAGGCTCAAGTATTAGGGTTTTAACAACAATGGATACTGCTTCAGTGGATTGTATAAGTTTCAGCAAAATTGATTTAGCACAAACTTACGGGAATTTATATAATTTATCAGTTTTATCAGGTAAACCTGTAAGTTTTATAACTTCAGGAGCCTATGAACACCCTGAAGCCCGGGTATTTCCTCCTGAGACAATAACAAATCTTGTTATAGGAGGAGCAAGTGAAAACTAATTTGCCAAGAATTATAGCTGTTTCAAGTGGAAAGGGAGGAGTTGGAAAAACCAACTTTGTAACAAATATTGCTTTAGTTTTCAGAAGCATGCAAAAAAGAGTGCTTCTTATGGATGCTGATATTGGTTTAAGCAACATAGACATAATGTTTGGGATAGCACCAAAATTTAATATAAAGCACCTGCTTTCAGGTGAAAAATCAATGAAAGATATTATTGTTAAAACTCCTGAAGGAATTGATATTATTCCTGCCAGTTCAGGAATAAGAGAGCTTACTCAGCTTAACTATGTTCATAAAATGAGAATTATTGAAGAGCTTGAAAATATTGACAAAGACTATGATATATTTCTCATTGATACAGGAGCAGGAATTTCAGATAATGTAACTTTTTTCTGCTCTGCAGCACACGACACAGTAGTGATTGTCACTGCTGAACCAACCTCCATTGCCGATGCATATGCACTTATTAAGGTGCTTTATAAAGAACATGGAGAACACAACTTTCGCATAGTTGTGAATAATACTAAAAATCATAAAGAAGCAAAAGAGACTTTTAGAAAACTTTCAATGGTTACTGAAAGATTTCTTGGTATTTCACTTGATTGGCTTGGAGAACTTCCCTATGACGAAAAAATAAAGGAGGCTGTGATTGCCCAGAAACCCTATATAACTCTTTATCCAACCTCTGATTTTTCAAAAAAACTTACAGAAATTGCAAAGCAATTACTTAAAAAAGAGGTTAATTTATTAAAAGGAGGTATGCAGTTTTTCCTCAAAAAAGCTTTAATTAAATAGTTTATGTTTTACTCTGACGATGATAAAGAAAAGCTTATTAAACAATTTTTGCCGAAAATAAAGCATTATGCTTTAAGATATTATCATATTGTTCAATCTGTTCTCGAACTGGATGATTTAATTTCTGCTGGGATAAAGGGATTGCTTGAAGCATTAAATAAATACGACCCTTCATTAAATGTTCCGCTTCATTCATTTATAGATTACAGAATAAGAGGAGCTATAATTGATGAGATTCGCTGTCTTGATGTTTTTTCAAAAGAGTTTAGGAAAAAGATACAAGATTTAAAAAACGCCTACACAGCCTTAAAACAATCTGGCAAAGATCCTACAGATGAAGAATTGGCGAATTTTTTAAATATCACCAATACAGAATTACAGAAAGTTTACCAGAGTATAACAGCTTCTGATGTAATAAGTCTTGATGATTTTGTAATGAGTAAAGAGGGAGATAAATTAAATCTGCTTGAAGTCATATCAGATAAAAAAGATATTTTTGAGGAGATTAACTTTCGTGAACTTAAAGAAAAATTGTCAGCTGCTTTAGAGAAACTGCCAAAAATTGAAAAGCTCGTTTTATCTCTTTATTATTATGAAGAGTTAAATATGAAAGAAATAGCAGAGATTTTGGGAGTTTCTCTTTCTCGAGTAAGTCAGATTCACGGTAAAGCACTTTTAAAACTGAGACACTTTTTTGAAAAATAAAATAAAAAATTTTGTATAATATTATCAACTGCCTTTGGAGGTTTAATTATGAAAAATATAAAGCAGATAGTTTTTAAGCTTTTAAACGATCCTGACCCATCGATCCGCAGAAAGGCAGCAGAAGAGCTTGCTCATGCTGATGAAAAAGCAGTTTATCCATTAATTAAAGCTTTAAAAGATGAAAACACAGCTGTTCAGGAAGCTGCGATGCAATCTCTAATTTCCCTTGGCAATGAAAACAGATTTTTAATAAATTCAGGCGAAGTTGTTACATATATGGTTATTCCGCTTTTAAAAGAGGAAGAAGCTTATTTAAGAAACACTGCGATTTTAATAATTAAAGAAATAGGGCATAGAGCACCAGAGCTTATTTACAAACTTCTCAAGGATAAAGACTCTGATATAAGAAAGTTTGCCCTTGATTTAATTGCAGATATAAAAGAAGGATTTGATGGAGCAAGAATTCTTCCTTTACTTAAAGATGAAAACGGAAATGTCAGGGCTGCTGCTGCTCATGCATTAGGAGAACTTGGATACAAAGAAGCAATTCCTATTTTAATTGAGTGTTTGAAAGATGAAGAATGGGTTGTTTTTTATGTTTTACAGGCTCTTGCTCAACTCAAGGCAGAAGAGGCTTCAGAAAGCATAGGCGAGCTTCTTTTAAGTACTGACTCTCTTTTAATTAAAGCAGAAGCAATTGATACTCTCGGGAAAATAGGAACAGAAAAAGTTGCTGCTCCCCTTTTAAAATATTTTCCTGTTGCAACAAAAGATGAAAAGAAGGAGATTGTTAAAGCCTTAATAAGAATAGGCATAATTCCAGATGGACAGGGTTTAAAGGAAGAAATTCTTTCTATTTTTGCAGAACAGGAGTGGGAAGAAAAGCTGATAGCTTTAAAGGCAGTAAAACTATTAAATCTTGTAGAGGCTGTTCCTCTTATTGTAGAAGAAGCTGGAGCTCTTGATCCAAGTTGTTTTGACTATGAAGAAAAAATAGAGGCTTTGCAAGAAACTTTACTTTCAATAGATTCAGAGGATGAACTTATTTCAATGATTGAAAAAAACAAACTTAAGTATAGAGCAAAAGCTTTTGTTATAAAAGTGCTTGGTAAATTAAGAAGTAAAAAAGCAGTCCCAGTTCTCATAAAACTTCTTGAAGACATAAAAAGGGACATAAGAATAGCATCTGCAAAAGCACTTGGCGAAATTGGTGACAAAGAAGTATTACAGCCACTTATAAAAAGGAGCACTGAAGACCCTGATGCAAATGTGAAAAAAGCAGCTATAGAAGCTCTTGGAATGATAAGAGTTCCAGAAGCCTATGAGCCTCTTTATCATTTACTTGAAAAAGAAGCATATCCAGACATTATTGAAGCAATTGTTGCAGCTCTTATATCAATTGATCAGGAGAGATTTTTAAAAAATTTAAAGTCTTATAAAAAAGAAGTAAAGCAGGCTCTGGCAGGAATGACTTATTCAATAGATATTTTAAATATGCTTTCTCAATGTGAAGACAAAGAAGTGCAAAAAGCTGCTATATACGGACTTGGTAGAGTTGCTACAGAAGAAGCTATAGCTAAAATTCTTGAATTTATTAAATCTGATGCCTTAGAGTTAAAAAAAGCAGCTATTTTAGCTCTTGGAGAAGCTAATTTTTGTTCTGATGTATTGTTTCAGTGTCTTGAAGATGAAGACCCATGGGTTAGATATTATGCTGTAAAATCAATTAGCAAAGCTTGTGCACCAGAAATTTTAATGGAAAAACTCATTCCTCTTCTGGATGATCCATTCCCTCCTGTTGTAATTGCTACAGTGGAGGCTTTAGGAGAAATAGGTGGTGCTCAGGTTTATGACATTCTTGCTTCTAAAAGAGAACATCCTCACAGGGAAGTTAAAGAAAAAATAGAGGAGGTTTTGCAAAAAATATGATAACTCAGACTACTTCCTCTTCTGTAACAATAAATGATGAAGTTTTTAAACAATTGAGGGATTTTATCTATGAAAAGACAGGAATATATGTGCCTGATAATAAAAAATACTTTCTTGAAAACAGACTGAGCAGAATTTTAAAGGAAAAAAATCTGCGTAATTTTGAAGACTATCTTTATTTCTTAAAATACAGTGCCAATAAACATGATATAGGAAGACTTTTTGACGCAGTTACAACAAATGAGACTTTTTTCTTCAGAGAACCTCAACAATTTGAAGTATTTTCAAATGATCTTATTCCGCAAATAATTAAGGAAAATGGCCAAATGGGCAGAAAGGACATAAAAATATGGTCCGCTGCTTGCTCTACAGGAGAAGAACCATATACAATTGCGATGATATTACTTGAAAAACCTGAATTAGTTTCAATTAGAAAGGAAATATATGCTTCTGATATAAGTGAATCAGTTTTAATGTCTGCAAAAAGAGGCATGTATGGCTCTTACTCTGTTCGAAATGTTCCACCTCAGTATATGGCAAAGTATTTTAAAGATTCAGGTGGTATTTATGTTCTTTCTGAAACTGTAAAGTCAATGGTAAAATTTATGAACATAAATCTTATAGAAGAAAAAGAAGTTAAACAACTTAAAGGCATGGATGTGGTATTTTGCAGAAATGTCTTAATTTATTTTGATGATAAGGCAAAGAAAAAGGCAGTTTCTCTTATCTATGATGTTTTGCGTCCAAAGGGTTATCTTTTTGTGGGGACATCAGAAAGTCTTCATAACATTACAAGGGCTTTTCGTCCTGTTGTTATAAATAAAGTTGTTGTATATCAAAAAGTTTAGAGAGGAGGAAAACTTTATGAAAATTCTTGTAGTAGATGATGATAAAACAACAAGAAAAATGATTACTCTGATTCTTAAAAGCAAAGGCTATGAAGTTGTTACTGCTGAAAATGGACTTGAAGCATTGCAGAAGCTTGGACTTGAGAAAATAAACTTAATTCTTACAGATATGAATATGCCATACATGGATGGAATAGAGCTAACAAAACAGGTAAAAGCAAATCCTGATTTTTCTCACATTCCAGTGGTTATGATAACAACAGAAGCTGATGAAGATGAAAAAAAGAGAGCTTTTGAAGTAGGTGTTGATGACTATCTTGTAAAACCTACAAATGCTGAGCAGATTACTGAGAGCATGAAAAAAATAATAAAAAAAATTTTTAATAGATAACGGAGGGGTAAGATGTTTAATTTTAAAATAAAAGTTCTGGTTGTTGATGACTTTCCAACAATGCGGAGGATTGTAAAAAATCTTTTAAAACAGCTGGGATTTGAAAATATAGAAGAAGCAGAAAATGGAGAAGATGCTTTAAGAAAGTTAAAAGCAGGTGATTATGGACTTGTTGTTTCGGACTGGAACATGCCTGTAATGGAGGGAATAGAACTTTTAAAACATATAAGAAGTGACCCTCAGCTTAAGGATATACCATTTTTGATGGTTACAGCAGAAGCTGAAAAAGAAAAAGTTATTGAAGCAATTAAAGCAGGCGTTGACAATTACATAGTAAAACCTTTTACAGGAGAGGTTCTTAAAGAAAAGCTTGAAAAAATCGCCCAGAAAAAACCATCTCTTAAAGGAGGACAATAATGGCTGATGAGATGGATGAAATAATAAATGAATTTATAGTGGAAGCTGAAGAGATTCTTGAACAGATTGATCCTCTTTTTGTAGAGCTTGAAAGTAAAGGTGAGGACCCTGAAATTATAAATGAGATATTCAGAGGAATGCATACTCTTAAAGGTGCTGCAGGATTTCTTGGATTTCAGAATGTTGTTGATGTGGCTCATAGAGCTGAGACAATTCTGAAAAAAGTCAGGGAAGGTGAAATCTCAATTTCACCAGAACTCACCGATGCAATTCTTAAAGCAGTAGATACATTAAAAATCTTGATTTCTCATATTAAAGCAAAAGAAGAACCTAAAGAAGATATTAAGCCAATTCTTGATTTACTTGATAGTGCTCTTCAGAAAGCTTCTCAGAAAAAGGTTTCAGAAACCGGTGAAGTTATTGAAAAAGTTGAAAAAATTGAATCTCAGGAGGTTGAAGTAAAAACTACAGAGCCCAGAGAATCCACTGCACAGGCTCCAAAAGAAAAAGAAGTCTCCACTCTTAGAGTTGATGTTGAAAGGATAGATAAGGTTATGGATCTTGCTGGAGAGATAGTTCTTGCACGTAACAGACTTTTAAATCTTTCAAATAAACTTGAAGCAAAATACGCAGGGGATGAACATATAGAAGGACTTGTTGAAACTACAGCCTTTCTTGACAGAGTTACTTCAGATCTTCAGCTTGCGGTAATGAAGATGAGAATGCAGCCGCTGCAAAAAGTATTTGTAAAATTTCCAAGAATGGTGAGAGACCTTGCAAGAACCCTCGGGAAAGAAGTGGATCTTGAAATTATTGGCGAAGATACAGAAGTTGACAAATCAGTTATTGAGCATATTGGAGACCCACTTGTTCATATAATAAGAAATTCAATAGATCATGGAATAGAAACACCTGAAGAGAGAATCTCAAAGGGAAAACCATCACAAGGCAAGATTGTTATTAATGCCTATCAAAAGGGAACTCAGATTGTTATAGATATATCTGATGATGGCAAAGGAATAGATGTTGAAGCAGTTAAAGCAAAGGCAATTACAAAAGGGCTTATAACCTTAGAAGAAGCTGAAAAGCTGTCTGAAGAGGCAATAATAAATTTAATTTTTCTACCAGGTTTTTCCACAAAGGATGTCTCAACAGAGCTGAGTGGCAGAGGAGTTGGAATGGATGTTGTGAAATCCAATGTAGCAAAACTAAATGGATATGTAGAAATATTTACTGAAAAAGACAAGGGCACAACTTTCAGAATAAGTTTACCTCTTACACTTGCAATAATTCAGGCTATGATGGTTCAGGTTGGGCAGGAAGTTTATGCTATACCTCAATCTATGATTGAGGAGACCTTAAGAGTAGATATTAATGAAATTAAAGAAGTAACAGGCCAAAAGGTTCTTACAGTAAGAAACAGAGTTTTGCCACTTTTTATGCTCAATGAAATTCTTGGAGCCTTTGGTAGTGCTGAAAATCAGAGAAAATATGTTCTTGTAGCAAGTGTGGGAGACAAAAGATTTTGTATCTCTGTGGACTCTGTGCTTGGGCAGGAAGAAATTGTCATAAAAACTATAAATGGTGTAGACTCTGAAGAATGTGGAATAATGGGTGCTACAATAACAGGAGATGGCAAGGTTGTTTTAATACTTGACCTTGCTTTGCTTTCAAGAAAAGTCTTAACTATGAAATAAATTTAAGGAGATGGCAAATGAAACAGTATATTGGTTTTATTCTGGGTAAAAATGAATACACTATTCCTATTCTTCAAGTTCAGGAAATTATTAAGCTTCCTCAAATTACGAAAATGCCTGGAGTGCCTTTTTATGTTGAAGGAGTCACAAATCTTCGTGGTAGAGTAATTCCCATTGTAAATCTAAAAAGAATTCTTGGCATTGAAGAAGAAACAGTTGCAGGAAAAGTAGTTGTTGTCTCATCGGGCAGGGCAGTTTTTGGTGCCTTAGTTGATAATATTACTGGAGTGGTAAACATAGATGAAAAAGAAATTGAATCCGCTGAAGAGTTTATGCAGCATGGACAGAGTGCCATAGAAGGAGTTGCTCGTTTAAACGATAGATTACTTGTTTTACTTGATATAAAAAAATTAATTCCTGCAGAAGACCAGAGCCTTTTTGAGGAAGAAATAATTGAAGTTCATGAGGAGGGAGATAAAGTAGAAGTTGTAAAAAAAGTCAGCAGCATTGCAGGAGAAGTCACAGTAAGTGAAATTGTAGATCCCATAAGATTTTACGAAAAAAAAGGTATAACAAAGGATGATCCAAAATATCTTTTACTTGAGGAAATAACCAGTTTTATGAATGCAGTTGCTCAAGGAGACTATGAGTATGCAGACAGAATAATGAATAATATAATTCAGAAAAGTCAGAGTGATCTATTTAAAGAAGTAGGAAAAGTTGCCAGAAAACTACATGACTCTTTGAAAAGTTTTAGAGAAGCTCTTGACCCAAGATTAAAAGAAATAGCTACTGAAAGAATGCCAAGAGCAGTTGATCAACTTCAGATGGTAATTGATAAAACAGAAGAGGCAGCAAATAAAACAATGGAAATTGTTGAAAAATATATTTTAAAAATGGATGATCTGGCGAATCATATAAGAGGACTTCAAGGACCACAGGAAAGCATAGAATTCTTAAGAGATTTTAAAAATTCTCTTGAAGATGATTTAACAGAGATTCTCACAACTCAGTCTTTTCAGGATCTTACAGGCCAGGTTCTTAAAAAGGTAATCAATCTTGTAGGAGACCTTGAGATTGAACTTATCCGTCTTATAACCACTTTTGGATTAAAAATTGAGGAAAAGGAAGCTGTCACAAAAGAAGTTGAGAAAGTTTCACAGGAAGATGTTGATGAGCTTCTTAAAGAATTTGGTTTTTAAGGAGTGTTAATTATGATAAAAGTTTTAGTAGTTGATGATTCTGCTTTTATGAGAAAGGCAATAACAGCTATGCTACAGGAAGACCCTGAAATTAAGGTAATTGGAACAGCAAGGGATGGAGTTGAGGCTGTTCAGATGGTTCAGGAACTCAAGCCTGATATTGTAACGCTGGATGTTGAAATGCCAAGAATGGATGGCATAACTGCGCTGAAAGAGATAATGCAAAAATGTCCTGTTCCTGTTATTATGGTAAGTTCTCTGACAACTGAAGGAGCAAAAGTTACTCTTGAAGCATTGGAACTTGGTGCAGTTGACTTTATCCCTAAAAATCTTGCTGAGCTTTCTGTAAACATTGTAAAAATTAAGGGAATGTTAATTGATAAAATTAAAACAATTGGCAAACGAGGGCTTGTAAAAAGAAAACCTGTTATTAAACCTGCTGAGCCCAAAATTGAAGTTCCTAAGGTTGAGATTCCTAAAACAAGAATAACAACAGAAAGAAAAGTAGGTATTGTATCCATAGGAACATCAACAGGAGGACCAAAGGCTCTTCAGGAGATTATTCCAAAACTACCTAAGGATTTTCCTGTTCCTGTAGTAATTGCTCAGCATATGCCACCTAATTTTACAAAGCCTTTTGCTGAAAGACTTGATCAGCTAAGTCAGCTTTCAGTAAAAGAGGCTGAAGAAGGCGAGCCTATAAAGCCAGGTGTTGTATATGTTGCTCCTGGTAGAGGACATATGAGAATTAAAAGAAGAGGCATTGAAACTTTTGTTTCTATTTCAGAAGACAGAGAAGAATTTATCTATCGTCCAAGTGTGGATGTGTTGATGATGTCTGTGGCAGAATCCTATCCTGGAAGGACTCTCGGAGTAATTCTTACAGGAATGGGTAATGATGGAGCAAAGGGATGCAGGAAAATAAAAGAAACAGGTGGAAGGGTATTTGCTCAAAATGAAGAAAGTTGTGTAGTATATGGTATGCCGAGAGCAGTTGTAGAGGCAGGATTGGCTGATAAAGTGGTATCTCTTGAAGAGATGGCTGGTGAAATAATAAATGCAGTGTAGGAGGTATTTTTGCAGGAAGAAATTATAGAAAGAATAATTCTTAAAACAGTTGACATACCTTCTTTGCCACCAATTGCCATGAAAGTTATGGGACTTATTTATGATGATCATGCTTCTTTAAAAGCTCTTGAGGAGATAATCTCCAGAGATCAGGGATTTGCAACAAGACTTTTAAGAATAGCAAATTCTCCTTATTATGGTCGTGATAGAAAAATTGAGAATATTTCTCAGGCAATACTTCTCATTGGCTTTGAAACTCTTAAGTCGCTTGTTATTGCAACTTCATTAAGGGATTTATATAGAAATTTTGGAGTATTTGAGCAAAGACTGTGGGAACACAGTCTCGGAGTGGCTCTTTGTTCAAGTTTACTTGCTATGGCAACTCAGATGGTAACTTCAGATGAGGCATTGGTTTGTGGACTAATCCACGATGTAGGTAAAACAGTTATAAACAATGCAATGCCAGAAGTTTATTTTCAAATCTATGAAAAAATGTATAAAGAAAATCGTCCGGTAATAGAAATTGAAGATGAAACCTTAGGATTTAACCATACGCTTATAGGCAATCTTATTGCAAAAAAATGGAAACTTCCAGAAAAATTAGAAATGGTAATAACCTACCATCATACAAATCCATATCCAGATTATGAAGATCAGGCATTTGCGGATATATGTAATATTGTGAGAGTTGCAGACCAGATATGTCTTAATCTTGGGATAGGATTAAAAGAGCCATTTATAACGCAGATAGACTTTGAATCTCTTGGTTTGACAGAGGATGCTATAAATGAGCTTATAGGACTCTTCAAAATTAAGTTTGACCAACAAAAAGATTATTTACTGAGTTAAAAAATGAACCCTGAAGATAAAATAGATCCCCTGAGACCTTACAGCGCTATAAGATCTGTAAAAGAAGGTTCTGTTTTTGCAAAATATAAACTGAGAAAAAAATTTAAAAAGAAGGAAGAACAACCTGAGGGTAAAACTACACCCCGAGAATCTTCAGAACATAAAATAGACATTGAAGCATAAAATTCCATTCAGGAAAAATTTCCCATTTCAGCATAATGGTAGAGGGCATTTTTAAATCTGACGCTGTAGTTGGAGAGAATACTATTGTCAGTGTTCTCAAACTGACAAGGAAGTAGTTTTTTTAAAAAATAAAGGAGAGGTGTGAACCTCTCCTTTGAAAATTAATCTAAAAGAATTTTCTGAGCTTCCTCCATATCAGCTTCCATTACATAAGGAATACCTGTTACTTCAGAGGCTTCTTTTGTAAGTGCTACAAGGTCATTTCTGTCAAGATACTCAATTGAGAACTTTCTTGCACCAGCCATAAGCTGTTTTAATCCAAGAGTAAGTCGATCAACAAAGGTATACATGGCAATAGCACTCCATGGAAGTTTTTTGAAGGCTTTGCCGTATTTGTTCTTCAATAGTTCAGATGTTATAAAGATTTCTTCCACAGAGTTTCCATATTTTGCTATGTCCGCAGGAAGTTTGCCATCCTCATGCCATTTTTGTATATTCTTTCCGACAAAGGCTGGAATCATCAAGGCTCTTCCCATACATACTGCTTTAAAGTATGGTGCGCCTAATGCCAGTGCCTTGAATATGTGGTCTTCAAGAGAGAATCCACCAGCTATTGCAAGGTCTGGAACATATTTTTTCTTTGCTGCAAGCTGTTTTGCAAAGTTATAGGCAATTGACTGAAGATAAATTGTTGGAATACCCCATTCGTTCATCATTCTCCATGGGCTCATTCCTGTTCCACCACCAGCACCGTCAATTGTTACGAGATCTATTTCTGCATCAGAGGCAAAACGAATTGCTCTTGCAAGGTCAGTAATTCTATAGGCACCTGTTTTAAGGGAAATAAACTTTGCACCAGATTTTCTGTAATGTTTAACTGATTTTTCAAAACTTTCGTAGTCTACCATGCCCAGTCTTGAATGTCTTTCAAACTCCTTAAATTCACCATCTTTATAGGCTTTCTGAAAAATCGGGTCTTCAGGGTCTGGAAGAACTATATAACCTCTTTTCTTTAATTCAAGAGCTCTCTCTAAGCTTTTAAGTTTTACCTCTCCGCCAATGTCCTTTGCTCCCTGCCCCCACTTAAGCTCAATGCAAGTTACACCAAGTTTTTCTATAGCATATTCAGCTGATCCGAGTCTGACATCTTCTACATTTTGCTGAAGAATTATTTCGCCATATCCATCATACCATTCTTTAAAGCATTTTACTCTTCTTTCAAGCTCCGGAGATTTTGTGACTTTACCGTTTTTTCCAAACTCAGCTTTTGGATCCATGCCAACTACATTTTCACCAATTACAACCATAATTCCTGAAATTGCCGCACCTATGGCAAGCCCTTCCCAGTTGTCTTTTGCAATGTCTGTAGAACCAAGAGCACCTGTAAATATAGGAATGCGAAGCTTAATTTTATAGTTCTTCCCGATTTCTCTTTCAACATTAACAGCAGGGAATATAGCTTTATCAGGATCAGGCTCAATTCCTATTGCACCGACGCATGTTCCCTGAATATTAAGATGAGAGTAATCAACAGGATACTTTTTTGTTGCTCCTGCTGTGACCTTTCCAAAAGGTCCTGGATAAATTACTTCTCTTCCTCTGAATGAAGATTTTCCAACTTCGCAGAATGCCGGGCATCCATCAAGACAGACAGAACAGATGCCTGAAGACGGAGCTGGGTCAGAAACCCTGTTACGGGTTCCTGTTGCTGAACTTGCATTTGGTTGACCTGGAAATACATTCATGATAAACCTCCTAAAGTATTAATAAATTTTTCCCGAGTTAGTTTAGTATTACTAACTCTTAAAGGCAAAAAAATATCAATCATATTTTTTGCCTCTTTAAAAAATTGAGAAAAAATAAATAATTATCTGCTAATAATCAATAACTCTGCCTTTTCACCTCCTTTGTTATACCATTTTTCTGGCATAGATTTTTTAATATACAGAAAGTCTCCTTCCTGGAGATTGTAAGTAAAGCCATTTAAAGTTACTGAAATTTCTCCTTTTGTTATAAAGGCAAACATCAATTCTTTTTTTATGGGAAAATGTTCTTTTACAGAAGAATTGGGAGGCATCACAACAATATAGGCTTGAAATTTTTCATCAGATAAAACTTTATACACCTCTGCAAAGGAAATTTTCTGAGGAAGCTTGCATAGTATATCTTGTTTTTTTATGACAGGTTTTTCTTCTATTCTGTTTTCAGTCAATATCTCACTTGCTCTAACTCCAAGAACTTCACAAATTTGTATAAAGGATATAATAGACGGAACTATCTGGTTGTTTTCAATCTGGGAAATAAATCCAGGTGTAAGATTAACTTTTTCTGCTAACTCTTTTTGGCTAATGTTCTTCAAGATTCTTATCTCTCTTAACTTGCTTCCAATATCCAGTGCAGGTATTTGATCAGTTGTTTTAATTTGTATTTCTTCACTGTCAGTTATTTCATAAATATGAGGTTTGAAGGCATCACGATTTTTTCTCCTTGACAATTTAAGTGCCTTAATGTAAAGATTATTTTTCCTTCTGTATAGTTCCAGAACTACCTGAGTTATATGTCTGATATTTGCTTTAAAATTCTGACTGTGGGCGTCTTTATCTAAAATCCAGTAGGCTACACTGTCAAGGTCAAATAGTCTTGGACACATATAAGTAAAAAAACTATAAGTATAACTCTCATCTTTAATAAGATTTTGCATTCCGGTTAAACTGTCAAATATATAGTAGATCTGAGAGGAAATTTTGCATTCAACTTTAGATATGGCATCTGTAAGCTTGTCGAGATTTGAAGGATCTGACAGTCTAATAATGTCAATTCTTTTACTAATTTCTTCATAGTCCCTTAAAAAAGTTGCATCGTTTTTACCTTTTCCTGAAGTAAAACAATCAATTATATGGAATTTATCGTTGATACAGTTATTAAATTCTTTTAAAAGGGTTTGAACTGATTTGTTGAAACTCACATATACAATATCTTTTGAATTAAAATACGAGGCTTCAATGAATTTTTTTATAAAAATTTCATAAGAAGTTCCTGAATTAACTTCCCATACAACATTATCACCAGGATAAATAAAATCAATTAGATTATCTAATCCTTTTATGCCTGAAGATATTTTTTCCATGGTAAACGGTTACCTCTTAGAATTACATTTTAGTATTAATAAAATCTTTTGTCAAGATTACGAATGTTCCTCAGATTGCCGATAGGAAACTCACTTTTGCTGTTAAAAAATCTCTGAGAAAGCGAAAGTGAATTTTCCATTGGCAATTTCAGGTTTTAGAAGAAATAGGAAAATTTTTCCTACCTGCAAGTATCTTTCGCTTAATACAGTTCTTAATTTTTTTAACTTTTCCCAAATAGCAACTATTTAAAAAGTTGGCATAGCTCTTGCTTTACAATTTATCAGGATGTATAAAGGAATTTACATAACAATGACTGGCATGTTCATGAGAGAAAAGGAGCTTGAAGCTGTATCTCATAATCTTGCAAATATTAATACAACAGGTTATAAAAGGCAACAATTTGCAAGCAGGCTTTATCCCCTTCTTTCAGGAAGACCATCTGAGCTGAATGCTATTTATCAGGATGCAAGAGCTCAAACATATTTTGCAACCCAATATATTGATACATCACAGGGTGTTCTAAAACAAACGCAGAATCCATTTGATCTTGCGATAAAGGGAGAAGGATTTTTTGCTGTAAGGCAAGGAGATAAAATTTTTTACACTCGTGAAGGTTCTTTTACAAGAGATAAAGAGAACTTTCTCATCACCCAGGCAGGTCTAAGAGTTCTTGATGAAAATAACAATCCAATAGTAATTGATGGGACAAAAATAGAGATTGGCAAAGATGGCAGTGTCTCAGTTGATGGAAATCCTGTGGGAAGAATTAAAGTTGTAAAACTTAATAATCTCAGGCATCTTGGAAATTCTCTTTATGAAGGATTAGAGGCAGGACAGGCAAATGGTGAGATTCTTCAGGGCTGGATTGAAGGATCAAATGTAAATCCAATGAGTGAAATGGTTCAGATGATTCAGGCTATAAGAAATTTTGATCTGACTCAGAGAGCAACAAGAAATTTTGATGAGCTTGCCCAACGAGCAGTTAATGAAATTGCAAGAATATAAAGGAGGTAGAAAATGTTAAGGTCTCTTTTTACAGCAGCTACTGGAATGTATGCACAGCAACTAAATTTAGATGTTATTTCTCATAATCTTGCAAATGTGAATACAACAGGATTCAAAAAAGGAAGAGCAGAGTTTCAGGATTTACTTTATCAGAATATTATTAATCCTGGCGCACCTTCTGATGATGGAACACAATATCCTACTGGAATTCAAATTGGTCTTGGTGTTAGACCTGTTGCTGTAGCAAAATTTTTTACTCCTGGTGATCTTGTAAACACTGGTAATGACCTTGATCTGGCAATTGATGGAGATGGCTTTTTCCAGGTTACACTGCCTGATGGAACTATTGCTTATACAAGAGCTGGTAATTTCAGAATTGATAAAGATGGAAGAATTGTAACAAATGATGGATATCCAATCGAACCTGGAATTACTGTTCCAGCTGATGCATTAAAAATAACAGTTGGTGCTGATGGAACTGTAACAGTGTTACAGCCAGGCACAGTTGCACCTGTCCAGATTGGAACTATTGAACTTGCAAGATTTATAAATCCAGGTGGACTGCAGGCAATTGGTAAAAATCTTTTCATTGAAACAGATGCATCAGGCACACCTACAACTGGTGCTCCAGGCACAGAAGGAAGAGGAAGAATTGTTCAGGGCTTTTTAGAAATGTCAAATGTAAATATTGTTGAAGAGCTTGCAAATCTAATTATCGCACAAAGAGCTTTTGACATCAATTCCAAGGCAGTGCAGACCTCTGATGAAATGTTACAAACAGTGGCTTCTCTTAAGAGGTAAAAAATGCGTAAAGTTTTAGTTTTTTTGATAATTTTTATTTGTTTTTTGCTAATTTCATCAAGCTTTGCTTTTGATAGCAGTATTTTAGCAGAATTGCTTTCAAAAGAGATAAAAACATCGGTTAACCAAAAAGTCCAGATTGGACAGATAAAATTTATAGGTTTTGAACCTCAAAAAAGCTGTATCCCAGAAAATATAAAAATTAGAGAAATAAAAAGGCCAAGCTCAATAGAGTTTACCTTTAATTGCAATGCAAGACAGTATAGAGCTCTGGCAAATTATGAAATCCTAACCACAGTTTATGTTACTCAAAGAGTTTTAAAGAGAGGAGAAATCATAAAACAAGAAGATATTCTTGAGATACAACAACCTTTAAGCAGAATCCCTGTGGGAGCAATTACAGAGCGCAATTTAATAATAGGAAAAACACTCAAAAAAACTCTTGCTAAAGGTTTGATAATTAAAGAAGATTATCTTTATCCTAATACACCAGTTAAAAAAGGAAATGTTGTAAGTGTAATACTGCAATCTGGACAGGTCACTATAATGACAGAAGGTGTTTTGAAATCTGACGCTGTAGTTGGAGGGAATGCATGGGTAAGATTACAAACTGGCAAAGAAATTGTTGGCAAACTAATTGATAAAGATAAAGTGAGGGTAGGATTATGAGAAAATTAATTTTAGCGAGCCTTTTTATAATTTTTCTTACATCCTGTTCAGAACTTAAAGAAGTAAGAGATATTAAAAATGCAGGAATGCCTCCAAAATATTATCCTGAACCTCCTCAAACTGAATTGACAACAGAGGGTTCTTTATGGAGGAACAAAGCTTCTTTGTATGAAGATAAAAAAGCCCGAAGAGTAAATGACCTTGTAACCATCATAATCAATGAATCAACATCAGCACAGAAAAAAGCTTCAACCTCTGCATCAAGAGATTCCGGAGCAAATTATGGACTTAATACATTTTTTGGCATGAATACAGATTTTAATATCCAAAATCTTCCTCTTATAAATGGATTTTACAAAGCGGGAAATGTTTTTTCTCCATCAGTTAAAGGTTCTGCAAAAAGCGATTTTAAAGGAGACGGAGACACAGAGAGAGCAGGTAAGATTACTGGAACAATTACAGCAAAGGTTGTTGAAGTTTTACCTAATGGTAACCTTGTCATAGAATCAAGAAAAGAAATCATTATAAACAATGAAAAAGAAATTCTTGTTTTAAGAGGAATTATAAGGCCTGATGATATAAGTCAGAATAATACAATTCTCAGTCAGTATGTGGCAGATGCACAGATATATCTTGTTGGTGAAGGCACAATTGGTGATAAACAGTCTCAGGGCTGGCTCGTAAGACTGCTTGACAAAATCTGGCCCTTTTAAGGAGATTGTTTACAATTACTCCGTAATGGAAAAAGGAGGCGATGGATGAAGTTAAAATTTAGACTTCTTCAAAGCTTTAAAGAAGAAGTCATTCCATGCACCCTCAACGGGTACCCTGTTTTATTTTTTATATTTCTTGCTATTTTTCTTTTTATATCAAATGCTTCTGCTGAAAGAATAAAGGATATCGCAAACTGGGCAGGCATAAGAGAAAACCAGCTTGTTGGCTATGGTCTTGTTGTTGGTTTAAATGGAACAGGAGACAAAGACGGCACCTATCTTTATCAACCAATTGCAAATATGCTCAGCAGAATGGGAATTACTGTGAATGTAAAAGATCTGAAAGGAAAGGTGAAAAATGTTGCAGCTGTGATGGTTACTGCAAAGTTACCTACTAATGTCAGACCAGGTACAAAGATTGATGTTCAGGTTTCATCAATTGGAGATGCAAAAAGCCTTCAAGGTGGAACACTTCTTATGACTCCTCTTACAGGTCCTGATGGAGAAGTTTATGCAGTTGCGCAGGGTCCTGTTTCAATAGGTGGATTTATTGCTGCTGGAAGGGCTGCTCAGGCAATAAAAAATCACCAAAATGTTGGATACATTCCTGAGGGAGCTATTGTAGAGAAAGCAGTTCCAGTTAATTTAAATGCAAAAAATGAGCTTCAACTTCTTCTTCAGTTTCCAGATATAACCACTGCCAGGAATATTGCTGAAAAAATCAATGATACCTTCAAAACAGGGATTGCAAAAGCTTTAGACCCAAGCACTGTAGCAGTTAGTGTTCCATTGAATTATAGAGGAAATGTGCTTGATTTCATGGCTGAGGTTGAAAAAATTGAAGTTTCAACAGATTTGCCAGCTCGAGTAGTAATAAATGAGAGAACTGGCACTGTTGTTATTGGCTCTCATGTAAAAATAACTCCTGTAGCACTTTCTCATGGAGGCTTAACAATTACAATTAAAGAAACTCCAGAAGTAATTCAGCCACCTCCTTTAGCTCCTGAAAGAGCAAGAACAGAGACTGTTCCGAGAACTGAGGTAAAAGTTGAAGAAAAACAAGCGTCCCTTCTGGAAGTAAAAGGCTCTACTGTTGGAGAGCTTGTTAAAGCCTTAAATGCTCTTGGAGTAACTCCAAAAGATTTAATTTCAATACTCGAGGCATTAAAGACTTCTGGTGCTTTAAAGGCTGATTTAATCATAATGTGAGGTAATTATGATAAACAGAGTTAATACACAAGATATAAAGGTTTCCCACGATGCTAAAGAACTTTCAAAGAAAATTGAAACAGTTTTTCTTACTGAGTTATTAAAGGTCATGTTTGAAAATACATCTTTTGGTCAAGACAGAACAACATCCACTTATATGACAATTGTAATTCCCCAGATAGCGGAAATGATGGCTGGTAGTGTTGGAATAGGAAATTTTTTAACTGAGAATCCGAATTTTTTAAATAGTATTTCAAAAAACCAGAAAATTGAACTGAAACCTCCTTCAGAAAAACAGGAACAACAAAATAATCTGCCTAATAAGCTTTCTTTACCAGTTTCAGGTAGAATAACATCCTCCTTTGGATTAAGAATTGATCCAATAGATGGAAAGCTAAGGCATCATAATGGAATTGATATAGCAGTTCCTGAGGGCACGCCTGTTAAACCAGTTTTATCTGGAAAAGTTGTTTACTCTGGCTGGAGAGGTGGATATGGAAACTGTGTTATAGTTGATCATGGAAATGGGATTCAGACTGTTTATGCCCATAATTCAAAAAATCTTGTCAAAACAGGGGATACTGTTACTCCTCAGAGTGTTGTTGCTCTTTCAGGCTCCACAGGAAGAACAACAGGACCTCATCTTCACTTTGAAGTTCATAAAGATGGAAAGGCTATGAATCCGGTAGCCCTGATAAATAATTTTGAAAAATCGACGATTTAATATATTAAACAATATCAAAAAAGGAGGTGTTTTAAATGATAGGAGGTCCAATAAGAATAGATGGAATAGCACCAAATGCTCAGCTCGCACCTGAGAAATCGCAGGGAAAGAATCCAGAAAGAACAGAAGAGGTTCTTACAAAAGATCAGGTTACTGTCTCTGAGGCAGCAAAGAATATTGCAAGGCTTATGGTAGAAGTAAGCAATATTCCAGATATAAGAGCTGACAAAGTGGATGAGCTTAAAAATACAATAAATTCAGGCACATATGAAGTTAAAGGAAGTGAAATAGCTGGAAAGATGATTAAGGAGGCTTTAATTGATAAGCTTGTATGAAGAGCTTTTAAAAATTCTTGAGGAAGAAAAAACTCTTCTTGAAGCTCTTTATAAAATTGTTTCAGAAGAAAGAGACGCTATTGTGGCATTGAAGGGTGATGAGCTTGAAAAAATAATGAGAGACAAAGAAACAGTTATAATGAAACTTTCTTTATGGGAGCAGGAAAGACTAAAGCTTCTTAAAAAGCATGATTTATCTGATAAATCTCTATCTGAGATAATCTCGCAGATTGAAAGCACTCAGGATGCTCAAAGACTGAAACAAATATATTCAGCAATGAAAACTCTTTTAGGTGCTACTTCAGAAATTCAGAAAGTAAACGAGCAACTTATTGATCGCTCAATAATTCACATTAACACAGCTATCAAATTTCTTGAATCCTTCGGCATAGCACCAAAGCAGAGCCTTTCAAGGGAGGCATAGATGGCACTCACTGCTCTTTTTGATATTGGCAAGACAGGAGTTTTAACATATCAGAAAGCTCTGGAAGTTGTATCCCATAATATTTCAAATGCAGCAACAGAGGGATACACAAGACAGGATGTGATTTTTCAAAATATGCCATCAGGAGTCATAAGTGCCCAGGGAGTCTCTGGCAGAGGAGTAAAAATTTCAGATATAAGAAGAATGTATGACTCATTTATTGAGCTTCAACTTAAAACAGAAAGTTGTCGTCTTGCCTACTGGAATGTTGTTCAGAATGGAATGCTGAGGCTTGAAAATATTTTTAATGATGCTTCTGATGTTGCTTTAAGCAATGTAATAAATGATTTTTTTAATACCTGGCAAGAACTGAGTCAGAATCCACAGGGAACCACAGAGCGTTCTTTACTTATTGACAAGGCAAATTATCTTGTTCAGAGAATGAATACTTCATACAAATCGTTAATTGATGAAAGATACGAGATTTATCAGGACAGTAAGAGTCTTGTTGACCAGATAAATCAGTATATTGACCAGATAAATGAATTAAACGAAAAGATTGCTGCAAGCCCTGGTGCTCTTGATGCAAAGGACCAGAGAGAGAATCTCCTAAAGCAGCTTAATGATATTGCTAATATTACCTATTTTGAAGACAATGCTGGAAGATATTCAATTTTAGTTGGAGGCATGCCTCTTGTTGATGGAGGAAAGGTTTACCATATGAGTGTTGGACTTGACAGCAATCAAAACATGCAGTTTAAAGTTGAGACAGCATCAGGAAGCATTGATGCAACAGAATTAATTCATGGAGGAAAGCTTAAGGCAGAGATTGATTTAAGAGATAGTGTAATTCCTGAATACATGAACAGACTTAACATGTTTGTTTTTGACTTTACAGAGGCAATAAATGCTCAGCACAGAAAAGGATATGGACTTGATGGCTCAACTGGAGAGAATTTCTTTAGTAGCCTTTATGATTTAAACATAAACTCTGGTTCAATTGGCAATCTTATTTTTAAAATTAACAATGTAAATCAGAGCACCTATCATGAATATAGAGTTCAATATGATGGCACTAACTGGACTGTAACAGATACTACAACTTCTTTACCTGTAACGCCTGCCATAACTTCATGGACAGAAGGCACAGACACTTACTACAAGCTAAGCTTTAATGATATGGAAATAACAATAAAAAATCCTTCAAATCCTCTTGATTTTAATTTCCAGATAAAAGCAAACACAGCTCTTTATTTTTCAGTTGCAATAACAGATATAAATAAAATTGCAGCAGCAGGCAGTGATCCTACTTCCAGTTCAGGTCCTATGGATAACACAAATGCAAGAGCAATTTATTCACTTCTTGATGCTCCAGTAATAGGGAATGCAAAACCAGTAGATTTTTATAGGTCAATTGTCTCAGAGATAGGTGTTTACTCTTCAAGTGCTCAAACTCAAAAAAACTTTCAGGATGCTTTAGTTCAGGAAATGCAAAAACGAAGACAGGATATTTCCGGTGTGAGTCTTGATGAAGAAGCTGTTAATCTTGTTAAATATCAGAAAATGTATGAAGCATCTGCACGGGTAATAAGAGTTGCAGATGAAATACTTTCAACACTTTTTGATATGGTGAGGTAGATATGAAAGTTACAACAAGCTTTTTTTACAAAACTTTTTTAAGCGATCTTAACAAACAGCTTGATGCAATGTTTAAGGCACATGAGCAGCTTGCAACAGGCAAAAGAGTTTTGTCTCCAAGTGATGATCCTGTTGCTGTATCAAGAATTGTTAAGTATAAATCAGAAATTTCAGCACTTGATGAATACAAAAGGGTAATGGATACAGCAAAAAACAATAACTCTGCCATTGAAACAGCAATTGATGATCTTAAAAACATGTTAATAAAAGCAAAACAGTATGCAGTTAATGGTTCAACTGATACACTATCGGCAACAGACAGATTAGCACTGGCACGGGAAGTGGATACATTAATTCAACGAAGCATTGAAACAATAAACACCAAATTCGCAGGAAGATATATTTTTGGAGGATTTAAAGCAGACACTCCTGCAGTCAATGCTCAAACAGGGCTTTATCAATCAGACAACAATCTTCAATATCTTGACATAAGCTTTTTCCTTGATGTTGCAGTGAATCTTCCAGCAACAGAGTTTTTCACATATACAGTAGACCCTGCAGATCCAAGCAGGAATTTGAAAGTTTTAACTCCTTATAATTACAATTTTACTCACGATCCGAATGCTCCTTATGATGCAGATCCTCTTGGAGCCTTACTTATGCCTCAACCTTCAAGTGGTGCCATAACTAATCCAGCTTCGGTATTCACCACCAATGGAGGAACTCTTACAATCAAATTAGCTCAGAATGAGGCAATAAATGTCAATATTTCAGCAGGCGCTTCGTTAAATGATATAAGAAATGCGATAAACAATGATCCACAGGCTTGCAAATATGTTAAAGCATGGGTTGTAAATGTAGGAGACTTTCCTGACTACCGTCTTGTCATTGGAAGTATTCCCAATGGAAAGTCTCAGATGATAAGAATTGATGTGAATACTTCATCAGGAGATAATCTAAATCTTTTAGCTTACAATCCAGAATCTGGCAGTGTTTCAATGAGTTTTCAGGAAAATATCCAGGGATACAACTACATCACAAACCCTAATGATCCAAATTATTACAGCTTCAACAATAATTATCTCAATGAAAATTACTACTTAAGGGCACTTCACTTTCTAAAAGTTGCTCTTGAAAACAATGACCAGGGAAGAATTCAAAAAGCAGTTGGGTATCTTGACAAAATTGCAGATTCTCTTTACAAACAACAATCTTTAATTGGTGCGAGACTGAGTAAAATTGAAAGCATCAGCGATTATAATCTTGAAGTGGAAAAAAATACAAAACAGACCCTTTCAAATGATCAGGATGTAGATGCTGTTCAGGTTATTTCAGAACTAAACCAGACAATGACAGTACTGCAGGCGATGAGAGTTACTCTTACAGATTTCTTTCGTAGCACACTCTTTGATTTTCTGAGGTAATTTTGTTAGTTCTTACAAGAAAACAAGGACAATCAATAAGAATTGGCGATGATATCTTAATTAAAATTATCGAAATAGAAGGTTCACAGGTAAAAATTGGCATTGAAGCACCAAAAGGAGTAATCATATTTCGTGAAGAGCTTTATGAAAAACTTCGTGAAAGTAATATAGAAGCATTGAAAACCTCTAAGGAGCTTAAACCTGAAGACATAATGAAAGGAGCATCAAAATGATAATTATTAAAACAACACGTTTTGGCGAGCTTCAGATTGATGAAAATGAAATAATTACCTTTCCTTACGGAATTCCAGGAATTCCATTTGAAAGATTTATTGTAAGAGAATGCCTTGATCCTGTAAAATGGCTTATTGCTGTTGATGATCCTGATGTGGCAATGCTTATTGTTTCTCCATTTAAATATTTTCCAACCTATGGATTTCAATTAAGTGATGAAATTGTTAGTCTTCTTCAAGCAGAAAAAGAGGAAGAACTTGAAATTTATGTGGCTTTGCTTAAATACAACGATGGTGTAGCTGTAAACTTGAAATCTCCTTTTGTGATAAATAAAAATAAGAAAATTGGAGCTCAAATTTTACTTGAAGATGAACGCTATGAATTCAAAGTCCCAATAAAAAGATAAAAAATGAAGGTTTGGAAGGCAAAAGCAAAAATTGATTTAAACTTCAATGGGTATGAATTTAAAATCAAACCCGGTGATAAATTCCTTTTTGCTGAAGATGTTTTTAAGCTTCTTCCTGAAAATGTGGGTAAAGCCTTTGAGCAGACTCACAGTGTGCTTCCACCTTTCTACAGAGGTGAACCCCTTAATGGTAAAACTCTTCTTGTGATAGCTCAGGCTGCAATTGGTGATGCTTTATGCATGACTCCTGCATTAAGGGAGATTAAAAAGCGATATCCAGATATGACTTTGAATGTGAGTATTTCAGGTAGAGCAAGACCTGTGCTTGAAGGACTTTCATATATTGACAGTCTTGTTCCGATGCCAATTCCTTTTAAAGAAGTTTCAAGGTCTCACTACATTGTAAAAACTATTGAGATGGTTAACACTCCTCAGTTTGACAATCTCAGCCTCATTGATTACTATCTTTGGAAGCTTTATATTTATAAAGCAGAAAAGGAAACTCCAGATATTCAAATAGATGAAGCTGTGCTTAATGAGATGAAAGAACGATTTGACAAAATAAGACAAGCCTCTGGTGGCAAAAAAGTTTTACTTTTTCACTACCTTGCCTCATCTGTGCATAGAACACTACCTCCAAAGCTTTTAAAAGAAATAGAAGATTTAATCTGGAATGAGTATGTTCCTGTTATATGCTCACTTCCTGAGGAAGATATAACTGTAGAGACTGCTTTGGATGTTTATGGAATAAGGGCTGCAAATTTCTCAGTTTTTATGAAGGATATAAGATATCTCATTGCATCTGTAGCACTGTCAGATGCTGTTATTACAGCTGATACTGCAACACTTCATATAGCAGCAGGACTGAATAAGCCAACTGTGCTTGTTTCAGGACCAATTGATCCAAGCTTTCGTGCTGAAAATTATTCAACAGTTATTCCAGTAAGAGCAAACTATACAGGCCAGAGCTGCATTTCACCATGTATGAGGCATGCAACCGAAGGACCCTGCATTGAAGCCCAGATAAAAAGACAGTTTTATAGCCCTTGCATAGAAAGCATTCCTCCAAAGGTGATTTATTTCGCTCTTAAAGATGCTGAATTAATGATTCAAAAGGAATATGAAAAACCTGAAAAATGTATTTTATGCGAATTCAATGGCAATATTCCTCTCTTTGAAGTAATAAATGGTTCAAGGGTTTTTGAATGTCCATCATGTGGTTTACATTTTACATATCCAATGAAGATAATGGATTATGATGAAGCATATAGAAAAGAGCATAAAGATTTGTTAGATTTTGCAAATATTGCTTATGAATCCTATCTTAATGTGGAAGAGGAGACAAAAGAAATAGAAAAATGGCAAAATCTTCCCAGATTTAATGTTCTTATTCCAATTCTTTCACAGATTCCTAAGGGAAGACTCCTTGATGTTGGCTCTTCAACAGGATTTTTTATGTTAATTGCAAAGAAATTTGGATTTGAACCCTTTGGAATGGAAGCTTCAGAAAAAGCTCAGGAAATTGCAAGAGAAAAATACAAGCTCAATGTTGTTCAAGCAATGTCTTTTGCTGAACTTACTGATGATTTTAAAAAACCATATAAAGTTATTACAGCCTTTGAGGTCTTGGAGCATGTGCATGAGCCTTTAAATTTTTTGAAAGATATTTACTTTCTTCTTGAAAACGAAGGATTTCTTATCTTAAGCTGTCCACCTTTTTATAAATTTGAAAACACAGCTAAGGGATACAGAAAATACAAATGGTGGTATGGTGATTATCCACCAAATCATGTTACCCGATGGAAACCCTGGACACTTTATTATGCCCTTAAAAAAGCAGGATTTGATGAAGTCCACATATTTACAGAACCTTTGATCCCAGGCACAGTTCTTGAAGGTGTAACTCCTCAGGGATTTAATCTAAGGCTTGCTGATGGAAAAATTGTAGAAGTTGATGCCAATGTGACAAAAGCAGTTGTTTTAGAAACCTTAAAGCCTTTATATCTTAACTCACGCTTTCTTGGGAATTTTCAATATGCAATAGCTGTGAAAGGAAAAGTTTCAATCCATCTTGAAGAAATTATAAAAAAAGCAATAAAATATTCAGCAGTTGAAATAATCTGGGGAAGAGGAGATTGATATGCATTTTGATCCAGCTATATTTTTTTGGATTTTTCTCGTAATAATCGCAATTCAGCCAATTATAAGACAAAACTCCTTGAAAATGCCAGAATGAGGCTTATTGCAGAGATAGAGAGAAAAAGAGGTAGCCGTGTAATACTTCTTGTTCATAGGCAGGAAACGATGAGTTTTCTTGGTTTCCCGATTATGAGATTCATAGATATCAATGATTCTGAAGAGGTTTTAAGAGCAATTCATTTAACCGATGATGACATGCCAATTGACCTTGTGGTGCATACTCCAGGTGGTTTGGCAATAGCTGCAACACAGATAGCAAGAGCTCTTTCAAGACAAAAAGGAAAAGTTACAGTTTTTGTCCCTCATTATGCAATGAGCGGTGGTACTTTGATTGCTCTTTCAGCAGATGAAATTGTAATGTGTGAACATGCTGTACTCGGTCCTCTGGATCCGCAGATAGCAGGACAGCCTGCTGTTTCAGTTTTAAGTGTTCTTCAGAAAAAGCCTTTAAATGAAATTGATGACAGTACCTTAATTCTTGCAGATCAAGCTGAAAAGGCGATAAGGCAGATGAAGGAAACAATAATAGAAATTCTTTCACATAAGCATCCGATTGAAAAAGCTCAGGAAATTGCAGAAAAACTTGTCTCAGGGGAATGGACTCATGATTATCCAATAAGCACAGAAGAGGCGAAAAAAATAGGACTTCCTGTAAACACTGATATGCCCAAAGAGATTATGCTGCTTATGAATCTTTATCCTCAGCCTGTAAGACAATCAGTTGAATATATCCCTGTAAGAAAAACTGGTAAAGTATAAATTTCATTTAGCTTTGAAAAAGACTCAGAGATTTTTTGCACTCCATCGATATTTATAAGATTTTGAGCATTCTTTTTAAAAAATAATTTTTCCCTTTTTCAGATAGAGTTCAAAATCGGCAACTCTTTTAGCTGAATCTTTATCATGTGTTGCGATGATTATGATTGAATTAAGCTTTTGTTTTAGTTGAATAATTATGTTTTCTATTATTTCTACATTTTCTTCATCTACAGAGGCAGTTGGTTCATCAAGAAATAACACTTCTGGTTCTAAAACAATTGCTCTTGCAATGCCCATTCTTTTTACTTCTCCGCTTGAAAGAGTAAGGGCATTTTGTTCTTTTTTATGAAGCAATCCAACAAAATCAAGAGCTTTTTCAACCCTTGCTTTTATTTCTTTTTTATTCATCCCTCTTACTTTTAATCCGTAAGCAACATTTTTAAAAACTGTTGTATTGAAAACTCCAGTATTTGGTAAAAGCAGTGTAATTCTTCTTCTTAAATTTAAATTATTCTCTATGGTTTTAATGCTTTCGGAATAAATAACCTTTCCACTGTCAGGATTTTCCAAGAGTGCACAAATTCTTAAAAGAGTTGATTTTCCCGATCCATTTGGCCCCATCAAAACATAGATTCCGCTTTTTTCAAATGAAAAGGAACAGCTATCAAGAACTAATTTGCCATTGTAAGATTTTGTAATGTTTAAAAGATTGAGACTTAAAGCCATTGAAATTCCTTTGTTCCCTTTTTCTGAATTGAAAACAAAACAATGTTTATTGCAAAGGAAATTGTAAGCAGCACAATCCCAAGCGCCATTGCGAGTTCAAAGTTACCTTTGTCTGTTTCAAGTGCGATGGTTGTTGTCATAACACGGGTATATCCTGCAATGTTTCCTCCAACAATAAGTATTGCTCCAACCTCAGCCATAACTCTTCCAAGTGCTGCACAAACTCCAGCCATTATTCCATATCTTGCTTCATTTATAATTGTAAGAGTCATTTGAAAAGCTGTAGCTCCAAGAGTTTTTGCAGCAAGTTTCACCACAGGGTCCACTTTAACAATTGATGAATGAGTAATTGCTGCAACAATTGGAAAGGCAAGGATGCTTTGAGCAATAATCATCGCAGAGGGAGTATAGAGAAGGCTTAAAAAACCAAGCGGTCCGCTTCGGGACAGCAAAAGATAAAGAAACAATCCAACAACAACAGGAGGAAGCCCCATGAAGGTGTTAAGTAATGTTATGAGAGTGTTTCTGCCAAAAAAATTTTTTAAACCAAGCACAGCTCCCGCAGGAATACCCAGAATTGTTGATATCACGAGAGCTGTGCCTGAAACCCTAAGAGACAAAAATATTATCTCTAAAAGTTCTCTGTCAAGATGCAGGATAAGATAAAACGCCTGCTTGAACGCCTCTAAAATAAAATTCATTTTGCATTGGGAATAAACAACTGATTTCCAAATTTGTCCTTAAAAGATGCTATTGCATTTTGCCCTTCCTTTGATATGATCCAGTTTATAAACTCCATTGCTTCTTTATATTTTACATGTTTATGTTTTTGGGGATTTACTGCCATAACACCGTATTGATTAAAGAGAATTGGATCACCTTCAAAAAGTATTTTCATATCAAGCTTGTCTCTTATAGCAAGCCATGTTCCTCTGTCAGTAAGGGTGTATGCTCGCTTTTCATTTGCGATTCTTAAAGTCTTTTCCATTCCCTGACCTGCTTCAAGATACCATTTCTGTCCCTTTGGATTAATTCCTGCCATTTCCCATATTTTTAGTTCTTTTACATGGGTGCCTGATTTGTCACCTCTTGAAATAAAAAGGCTTTGTGAAGAAGCAATTCTTTTAAAGGCATCTGTTGCTTTCTTTAATCCCTTTATTTTTGCTGGATCGTTTTCAGGACCCACAATGACAAAGTCGTTATAACAAACATCATGACGGTTTACAAAATAGCCTTGTTGGACAGCTTCAAGTTCAAGTTCTTTTGCATGAACAAATACTGCATCAGCATCTCCTCTTTTTCCCATTTCAATTGCTGCACCTGTTCCTCTTGCAACGACCTTTACTTTAATGCCTGTTTTTTTCTCAAAAATTGGCAGAATATGGTTGAGTAATCCTGAGTTTTCAACCGAAGTAGTTGTAGCAAGAACAATCACCTTTTCCTGAGCAGTTGAAACAGTTGCAAAGAAAAACAGTAAAAAGAATAAACTTGCTAAAATTTTCATCTTACTCCTCCTTGTATTTGATTATATATAACGATGTCCATAAAAAATTAAATTTTGAAATTTTTAATTTCCTTTTCAAGAAATTTTTTAAAATTTTTATGAATTCTCCAGAACTGATCAATTGCTTTTTCAGCAACCTCTGTAACTGTAGTTCCACCGCCACTTTTACCACCAACTTGTGTTTTCACAAAGGGCTTTCCTGCTTGTCTATTCATTGAATTTATAAGTTTCCATGCCTGCCTGTATGACATGTTCAAGGATTTAGCAGCCTTTGAAATTGAACCATACTGCTTGATTTTCTCAAGTAGTGTGACTCTTCCATAGCCAAGAAAGGTTCCTTCGCTGCCTTCAATCCATATTTTCCCTTTAAGTTCATAGCCTTTCTGTTTTCCGCTGCCAGTAATACAAAACTGATGTGGATCTTTTAATGCTTTTCTTCCTCTTTTTTTCACGATATGGAAATATACAATAAAATATAACGAAATGTCAAGGATCTTTAGCCTGACACCTTGCGATACAGGAGAAAATGGAGGATGCTGCCACGCCAGATTTTGTCAGACTCGCAATGGCAGAAAAGATAGTTTTATCACGAAACACTTTCATTTTCATTCCAAGCCTGATGGAAGCATTCCCCGCTTTTTTTATATTTTTCGCTCGTTAAGAAATCTTACCCAAACAGGACAGTGACTCAATTAGCTCAATTCTAATGGCAATTTTTAAATGAAATTTTTTCTTGACAAATGAGAATGATTTTCATTAAAATAAAAATAGAAAAACTTTCAAGGAGGTGATTAAAATGCCTTGGGGAGACAGAACAGGACCTCTTGGAGCAGGTCCAAGAACAGGCAGAGGATTAGGATATTGTAGTGGTTTTGCAACTCCAGGATATATGAATCCAGCGCCAGGTAGAGGTTTAGGAAGGGGTAGAGGATGGAGATGTTTTGGAGGTTTTAGAGGAAGATTTAGATGGTTTTGGAGAACACCTTTTTTCGGAATTTCTTCAAGAGAGGAGGTGGATTTACTCAGAGAAGAAGCAGAAATGCTTAGAAAAAATCTTGAGGCAGTTGAGAAGCGTTTGAGTGAGCTTGAAAAAGGTGAAACAAAGTAAACCGGAGGTTTTGCCTCCGGTTAAATTTTT
>NZ_JBMFOO010000003.1:80802-113887 GCF_049969575.1 Thermodesulfovibrio sp.
ATACAATGCAGTATGAAGCAGTTGAGAATCTGTGGAGGGATGCTCAGCAGGGAGCAGGCACGCAGGCAGGTCAGTTTGTTGCATCAAAAGGCGTTAAAGCTTTAATTACTGGCAAAATAGGACCAGGTGCAGAAAGAGTTATAAAAGCAGCAGGAATAAAAGTTCTTGAAGCTCATGGTAAAATAATAGATGTAATAAATAAACTTCAGGAGGAGGGTAAATGACAGAGAAAAAGGAAAGCTGCCAGTGCGATGAAAGACAGGAAATTAAAAAGGATATTGCCTTAAAGGCAACTGTTTCTGCAATCAAAAAGAAAATTTTAGTTCTTTCAGGTAAAGGAGGAGTTGGCAAAAGCACTGTTTCAACAAATCTTGCTGTAGGACTGTCACAAAAGGGCTATCATGTGGGATTGCTTGACATTGACATTCATGGGCCGAATATTCCAAACATGCTTGGCTTGCAAGGATTCCCTCCGCTTATAACTGATATGGGGCTTTTTCCCATAAAAATGTATGATAATCTTCAAGTGATTTCAATTGGTTTCTTCCTTGAAGAAAAAGATACTCCTGTTGTATGGCGTGGGCCTTTAAAACACAGGATGATTGAGCAATTCTTGACCGATGTTCGCTGGGGAGCGCTTGATTATTTAGTTGTTGACTCTCCTCCAGGAACAGGAGATGAAATAATATCAATTGTTCAGCTTCTTGACAAGGTTGACGGAGCAGTTATTGTTGCTACACCACAGGATGTTGCCTTAGCTGATGTTCGCAGGTCAATAAAATTTTGTCTTGAAGGCTCAATTCCTGTACTTGGGATAGTTGAAAATATGAGCGGATTTGTGTGCCCTTATTGTGGTAATACTGTAGAAATATTTAAAACTGGTGGAGCAGAAAAGCTTGCGCAGGAATACAAAGTGCCATTTCTTGGTAAAATTCCAATTGATCCAGCAATTGTTGAAGCTGGAGATGATGGAAAGCCTGTAATGATTTATTATCCGAATAGCAAGCCTGCAGAGGCTTTCTCAAATATAATTAACAAAATTACGGAAATCTTAAAAGTATGATAATTGACTTGACTGTTCTTTTTGATAATTATCCTCAAGAGGAAGGGTTTGAAACAGGATGGGGATACAGCTGTTTTGTAAAAAAAGCCTACGGTGGAATTCTTTTTGATACAGGAGCAGATGGAGAAAAATTGCTTAGAAACATCCAACGAGCAGGGATAAAGCCTGACAGAATTACAAGAATTATTATCTCTCATTTTCATAAGGATCATTCAGGTGGCTTAAAAGAGATTGCAACAATTAGCAATAAAGCTGAAATTTATGTGGGTGCATCACTGTATGAAGAGATAAAAAAATCATTGCCCTCAGCAAAAATCTACAAAGTAGACTCTGAGCCTCTTGAGATAATGAATGGAGTTTATCTTACAGGTGAGCTTGGAGAAAAGATAAAAGAGATATCCCTTGTTATAGATACAGGCAGTGGTTTAGTAATTGTTACAGGCTGTGCTCATCCAGGAATAAAGGAAATCATAGATAAAGCTCATCAAATAGTTAATGATAAAATATTTGCAGTTATAGGAGGGTTACATCTTAAGGATAAAAAGGAGGATGAAATAGCTGATATAATAAAATTTCTTAAAAATGAAGGAATAAAATACATTGCACCTTCTCATTGCACAGGAGATCTTGCAAGATCGCTTTTCAAAAAAGCATTTGGTAAAGGTTTTATAGAAGTAGGAGTGGGAAGCCATATTTATATTGGAGGATCCTGTGACTATGTCTAATCCTTTTGAATCTTATGTTACTGAGTATGACAAGTGGTATGACTCAGAAAAGGGAAAGATTATATATGAAAATGAAGCAAAATGTATTCAAAAGTTTCTTGGCAGTTGTAAAGATAGAATTCTTGAAGTAGGAGTTGGGACAGGAAGATTCGCTGTTTTATCCAAAAATGTTACAGGAGTTGATAAAGCATTCTCTCCACTTAAAATAGCAAAACTGAGAGGAATTCCAGTGGCAAGAGCAAAGGCAGAGGTTTTACCTTTCAGGGACAAAACTTTTTCCTGTGTAATGTTTATTGTAACTCTTCCTTTTGTTGAAAATGTTTTCCTTGCACTTAATGAAGCAAAAAGAGTCTTAAAAGACAACGGTAGTATAATTGTTGGAGAAATCTTTCTTGATTCTTATTTAGGCAAATTATATGAAGAAAAGAAAAGACAGGGACATCCCTTTTACAGATTTGCAAAATTTTATCATTTCACTGAGTTTCAGGAAATACTCTCTCAATGCTGTTTAAAAACTGAAAAAGTCTTTGGAACATTGAAAAATTTTTCCTTTCAGAATCCTGAGCCTGAAGAACCTGAGGAAATAGACATAAAAAATTTTGAAGAATTACCAGGTTTTGTATGCATGGAGATAAAAAAATGGTAATTTCAGTGGCAAGTGGAAAAGGTGGAACAGGAAAGACAACAATTGCTGTATCTTTGGCATTAAGCATTGAAAACTCTCAGATAATTGATTGTGATGTTGAAGAACCAAATGCGAGGCTTTTTTTAAATCCAGAAATAAAAGAAAAGATTGAGGTAAAAACCCTTATCCCTCAAGTTAACAAAAATAAGTGTTCCCTTTGCGGATACTGTAGTCAGATTTGTGCTTATAATGCTTTGTCAGTGATAAAGTTTGACGATCATGGAGATGTTTTACTTTTTCCTCAACTGTGTCATGGATGTGAAGGATGTATTTTGCTATGTCCTGAAAAAGCAATGCAAGAAGACTATAGAACAATCGGAGAAATCATAGTGGATAGCAGAGAAAATGTTGAATTTATTGAGGGAAAGCTTAATATTTCAGAAGTTCTTGCCCCTAAGATAATTGAAGAAGCAAAGAAATTTATAAAGCCAGATAAAATTACAATAATTGATGCACCTCCAGGAACATCATGCCCTGCTGTAGCAGCTGTTAAAGGCTCTGATTTCTGTATTCTTGTTACAGAGCCAACTCCTTTTGGGCTCCATGATCTTGAGCTTGCCTATGAGGCAACCAGAGCTTTAAAGATTAAATCAGGCGTTATTATAAACAAAAGTGGAGATGATCAGCTTATAGAAGAATTTTGCAGAAAAAATAAAATCCATGTTTTACTGAAGATTCCTTTTAACAGAGAAATAGCAGAAACTTATTCAAAAGGCATTCCCCTTGTAAAAGCAATGCCTCAATATAAAGAGATTTTTCAGAAAATTTATAAAGATATAAAGGAAAACCTATGAAACAGATTTTGGTAATAAGTGGAAAAGGTGGAACAGGGAAGACATTTTTTACAGGATGTCTTGCAACTGCTTTACATAATAAAGTTTTAGTAGACTGCGATGTAGATGCTGCAAATCTTCATTTACTTTTACATCCGCAAATAAAACAAGCTCATGATTTCATAGGAGGAAAGATTGCCCTGATAGATAAGACTAAATGTATTCAGTGTGGAGTATGTAAAGAAGTTTGTAAATTTGACGCAATAGACAATGATTTTCAAGTTGAGGAACTTTCCTGTGAGGGTTGCACAATCTGTAGCTATGTATGTCCTGAAAAGGCCATACTCCTTAAGGACAGAGTTTCAGGTCAGTATTTTGTATCTGAAACAAAATATGGCACCCTTGTTCATGCTCAGCTTGGCATAGCACAGGAAAATTCAGGGAAGCTTGTTACAAAGCTTAGAGAGCTTGCAAAAGAGATTGCGCAGATAGAAAAAGCTGAGTATATAGTAATTGATGGACCTCCTGGGGTTGGCTGTCCTGTTATGGCTTCAATGACAGGTGTTGATCTTGCTATTGCAGTAACAGAGCCAACCCTCTCAGGAATGCATGATCTTAAAAGATTGATAGAGCTTGCAAAGCATTTTAAGGTGCCTGTTAAGGTTGTTATAAATAAATATGATTTGAATGATGAAATGAGTTCACAGATGGTTAAAGAGCTTGAACATTTAGGCATTGAAGTTTGTGGCAAAATTCCATTTTCAGAAGAAATTTTAGCTTCAGTGAAAGCATGCAAACCTTTTTTAGAGTTCGCAAAAAACAGTTTAGCAAGTGAGATCGCAGCACTGATAGATAAAATTATTTAAAATTAACCTTAACCATGTGAACTGAGCAAGAGATGCAAGGGTCATAAGCTCTTACAAGCATTTCAAGGGCAAGTGTTATCTCTTCTTGAGACTGGTTTATGATTTCTGGAACGAGCTTTAACATGTCAAGCTCTATGTTGTGTGTATTTTGATTTGTGGGAATAACACAGTTTGCATTTCTAAATATTCCTCTTTCATCGCACTCATAGTGATGAATCAACAATCCACGTGGAGCTTCAACAACACCAACTCCTTCTCCAGCACGCTGTGGAAGTTTACCAAGCTCATTTATATCAGGAACAATTATCTCATCATAGTTTATTCCCTTTTGCCAAAGAAGCTCTACAATTCTTATGGCATCTTCAACACAATGAACACACTCAACAATCTGAGCTACGGTATTAAAATAGGGATTTATGCATTTTGGTTTCAGATTCAAAACCGTGGCTGCTTGCTTTGCTTTTGGATGAAGCTTTTCATGATTTAGATTAAATCTCGCAAGTGCTCCCACAGCATATGACTCTCTATGCCAACGAGTTCTTTTAGCAGTTGCATAGGGAACAATGAATTCATTTGTAACATTTTTATATTCATATTTGCTCACTCTGTATCCATCTGTTGAACCAATATCTCCGTATAGCAGTGGATACTCATCTTCATCGTTAATAAGTGCTACATACTCTGTGTCTCTTTCAAACTCTGGGAAAGTGAGTTTACTGAAAAGTTCAACAGTAGCCTCCACATCGTGCTTTAGCTCCAGAAGCCTTTTATGCATCTCTTCAAGATCACCTGGGTTTGGAAGTTTTGTAAATCCACCAATAACCGCACTGATTGGATGAACATGCCTTCCAACAAGTATGTCACACAGTTCATTGCAGAGCCTTTTCATTCTAAGTGCTCTTCTTACAAAATCAGGGTTAGATTTTATAAGAGGAACAAAACTTGGAACACCAACAAGGTCTGGAGCAACGAGAAGATATATATGAAGAATGTGGCTGTCAAGCTGTTCATAATGAAGTAGAAGCTTTCTTAAAAGTGTGGTCTGCTCAGTTGGTTTTATTCCCAGGGCGTCCTCAGCTGCCTGAATTGATGCAAGAGTGTGTCCACATGAACAGATTCCACAGATTCTACAGGTTATGTGAGGTGCTTCATAAATGGAACGACCTCTCAGGAATGCCTCAAAAAATCTTGGAGACTCAACGATTTCAAGTCGGCAAATTTCGAGCTTTCCATCTTTAACTTCAACTACAATGTTTCCGTGTCCTTCAACACGGGTTAGATAATTAACATTAATACTAATGTTTTGAGTCACGATTTATCAAGCTCCTTGCACTTGTTATACATCTCTATTTTTTTTATTAAAAAATCTTCAGGTATATTGTATTTTTTAAGAACTTCTTTGAAACCCTCTATATTTGGATTAATTGTAAGTCCTCTACAACCATAGCAGATATTGCCATTATTAATACACCATGAGTTACATCCTGCCTTTGTAACAGGTCCCATACAGGTAAGTCCTCTATCATACATGCAGATATTTTCATTTAGTTTGCATTCAACGCAAACAGGATACTCAGGCACATAATAGGGTATTCCCTGAAGTATGCATTTAACAACAGTAAGAAATTCTGGCTGGTAAATGGGACATCCATTAATAAAATAATCTACCTTTACAACCTGATGCACAGCTTTTGTATGAATGGTAGGGAAAAATTTATATGACTCTCCATAAACATATTTACCCACTTCTTCAAGCTGAAAGGAGTTTTTCATTCCATTAATACCACCAATTGTGGCACAGGAGCCGAGAGCAACAAGAATTTTGCTGCGCTCTCTTATTTTTTTAACTCTCTGCACAGCATGTTCATCTGTAATGCTTCCTTCAACAAAGGCTACATCAAACTCTCCATCCCACTTTTCAGACATTACTTCTCTGAATTCAACAACTTGGACAATATCAAGAACATCAATCAGTGGTTCACCTATGTTTGCCACCTGAAGCTGACATCCTTCACAGCAGGCAAAATCAAAAAATGCAACTTTTGGTTTACTCATCAGAGTGCCTCTGCCATATCCATTATTTCTTTAAAAGTGAAAACAGGACCATCTTTACAGCAATAAAGATTTTGAATCTGGCACCTTCCACATTTACCCATCCCGCATTTCATATGTCTTTCAAAACTGAGCAAAATCTGATCAATTGGTAATCCCTTTGCAAGAAGCTCTTTTATTACGAACTTATACATAACAGGAGGTCCTACAACTGCAGCATAGGTCCTCACAGGATCAATATCAACTCCAGGGATTAGTGAGGTAATCAGTCCTACATTTCCTTTCCAGTCAGGGTCTGCTCTGTCAACAGTACAGGCAAAGTGTATATCAAGCCTTTTACTCCAGTCTTCAATTTCATCGGCAAAAAGAAGCTCTCCAGGGGTTTTGCATCCAAAAAGTATATGTATTTCGCCGAAATCTCTACGGTTATCAATTGCATAAAGTATCAATGATCTCAGCGGTGCAAGTCCTAACCCCCCAGCTATTATTAATAGATCGTGTCCTTCAATCATTTTTATTGGGAATCCATTCCCATAAGGACCTCTAACTCCGATAATGTCTCCAGCATTTAATTTATGAAGAGAGTTTGTGACTTTTCCAACTGCTCTTACGCATATTTCAAAGTATTCCCTGTTAAGAGGAGAAGAACATACAGATACAGGAATTTCACCTATTCCCATTAAAGAGACCATTATGAATTGACCTGGTTCAAAATCAAGCCATGTGCTATTTTCAAAAGCTATTTTGAAAAGTTTTTCCTTTTCTGTGAGAGGTTTTATATCCAGAATTCTTGCTTTTTTTAGATTATAGGGTGAATCCTTTATAACCACTTGCGCCATATTTTTGTCTCTGACTCCTTTATGAGAGATGTCAAAACTTCTTTAAGATTAATTTTTGCCATACATGTTCTGGAGCATCTTCCACAGCCTGTACAAAAAACCATACCATAACGGTCAATATGATATCTGAATTTTCTGTAAAATCTATGTCTCTGTCTTGCTGAACGCTCTCTGCGAAAATCTATTCCACCTGCAACCTTTGCAAAAGGATCAAGTTGACAGGAAAACCACACTCTGTATCTTTCACCTGCCTCAAGACTTAAATCAACTTCTTCTTTTATATCAAAGCAGTAACATGTAGGGCATACTGCTGTGCAGTTTCCGCAACTAAGACACCTCTGTTCAAGCTCTTTCCATACAGATGCATTAAAGGAACGGTCAAAAAGGTCTGGAAGATATCTTCTTTCTGTTGGAACTTCGTTATTAAATATTTTTAGTTTTTTCTCTCTCAAGGCTTTAAGTTCTTTTATATGAAATTCCTCTGCAGGTTTAAATAACTCTGTTTTCTCAATTATATCAGAGCCTTTTGAAGAATGAATGTGAACTATAAAATAATCCCCAAGTTCTGTAAACATCAAATCATATCCTGTTGTTGGTATATGGGCACCAACAAATGAACAGCTTGCATACTCATCGCAATAATCATTACACTCAAGCCCTATTATTGTTATATGTTTTTTTCTTATTAAATAGCCAGTGTCTTTAGGTTTGTCTGAAAGAACCATATTAAGGCATTTTATTCCAGCTATATCACAAGTATGGACACCAAAAAGGATTAAATTTTCATAGTCAACAGCAGGTTCAATTTTTAAATCCTCTTTTACATCAAACTTTAACAAGGTTTCTTTCTGTGGCATAAAATATTTCTTTGGTGGAATTATTGTTGGAATATATTTAAGACTCACTTCATCAGCAGATTTTATTTCTTGAAAAGTATAATTTTTAAATCCCTTATAAACAGGTGCAGCCACTTTGGAAAAAGAAATTAAAGAGTTTATGAAATCATTAATTTTTGATTTTTCAAGTATTTTATATTGTTCAACTTTCATTTTCTGCCCAAAAAAACAATAAATTATAGTTTTTCAAAATTAATTTTGTCAATATATTTGTGAGCAGATTCAGAATGAGAGAGTTCTTTTTTTGCTACTTTATCAAGAATCCCATTAATAAAGGCAGCACTTTCTTTTGTGGAATATTTTTTTGCTATCTCCACTGCTTCATTTATTGTGACCTGATAGGGTATATCATGACGAAATAATATTTCATAAATTGAAAATCTTAAAATATTTTTGTCAATCGGTATAATTCTTTCTAAATGCCATTTTTCAGTATATTTTTGAATTGTTTTATCAATAACATCAATGTTTTCAATTGTTCCTTCTATCAATTGATTTGCAAATGTTTTTATATCATGATCCTGTTCTTCATTATTTCTTTCCCAGAATTTTTCAATTTCTTCCTGCAATAAATTATAATCACACATTTTCCTTGTATTTTCATTCATTTCACAGGCATATAAAAATTGTAAAACATATTCCCTTGCTTTTCTTCTCTTCATTTTTACCTGATTTCTAAGGCTATTTCAACTCTTCCATAACTCTTGCCATTTCAATGGCTACCATAGCTGCATCCCATCCTTTATTCCCTGATTTTGAACCAGCTCTTTCTATTGCCTGTTCAATAGTATCAGCTGTAATTACTCCGAATGAAACAGGAATACCTGTTTCTAATCCAACAAGGGCAATTCCTTTTGATACTTCAGCAGCGATGTAGTCAAAATGAGGAGTTGCACCTCTGATCAATGTGCCAAGACAGACAATTGCATGGAATTTACCAGTTTGAGCTAATTTTTTTGCAATTATGGGAATTTCAAATGAACCAGGAACTCTCACAATCTCAATGTCTGTCTGCTGTGCTCCGTGCCTTATTAAAGCATCAATAGCACCTTCAAGAAGGCGTGAAGTAATAAATTCATTGAATCTGCTTACAACGATTCCAAATTTTAGTCCCTGCGCATCAAGTTTTCCTTCAATAATTTTCATGTTTTCCTCCTATGGATAGAATAATTCAAATCTTCTCATTCTAACATTTATTACTAAAGCAATTCCTATAAAATTAGCAACTAATGTTGTTCCACCATAACTCATAAATGGTAAAGGAATTCCTACTACTGGCATGATTCCAAGAGTCATTCCAATATTTATGAAAAAGTATAAAACAAAAATTGAAGTAAAACCTATTGAAAGAAGTTTTCCAAACTCATCCTTAGCAATTATTGAGGTTTTCCAGCATCTGATAAAAAGTGTAAAATAAAGCGTTAAAAGTATGAAGCATCCTATAAATCCCCATTCTTCTGCAAAAATAGGAAAAATAAAGTCAGTATGTCTTTCCGGAAGAAATTTTAAAGGTCCCTGTGTACCTTCAAGAAATCCTTTGCCAAAAAGTCCACCAGAGCCTACTGTAATTACTGATTGCATAATGTTGTAACCAATTCCTTTTGGATCTATGCTCGGGTCAATAAAAGCAATTAATCTATTTTTCTGATATTCCTTCAGTCCTTCCCACAAAATTTCCCATAAAAAAAATATTGAAATAATAAATATAGAAAGAAGAAGAATAAGCAATCTTACAGGAAGCCCTTTATAAATAATCATTATAAATGTAATTGCAAAAAGCAACACTGCTGTTCCAAGGTCAGGCTGTTTAATAATGAGCGAAAATGGTATTATTCCAAAAATGAGTAATGCCTTCAGAGTATCCTTTATTGATAGAGGAGATTGTTTGTCTTCCAGAAAGGCTGAAATACTTATGATAAAGATTATTTTAAATACTTCTGAAGGCTGAAATGAAAAAAATCCAAGATTTATCCACCTTTTTGCACCCATTGCTGTTTTACCTGTAAAAAGAACAATAATAAGAAGTAAAATTCCTATTATATAAAAGATTAGCCAGAAATTTTTTAGCTTGATATAGTCAAAGGTTACAAAAGCAATCAAAGTTAATGTGGCTATTGCAAGCCATATTAATTGTTTAACATAAAAAGGAGGTTGTTCTCCCTCATCAAGAGGTGGTCTTGTGGCACTATAAATTGTTAATATACCGAGAATGCATATAAAAAAAACTATAGCAAAAGTAATCCAGTCAAAATAGCTAATCAGCCTTCTATCAATTTTTAACATTTAGTTGCCTCTTTTTAAGAATGTATCCTTCAAGAATGTTTTTTGCTACAGGTGCTGCTACTGCTCCTCCACTTCCTCCATGTTCAACAATTAAGGAAAAAGCCATTTCAGGATTGTCCGTTGGAGCAAATCCAATAAACCATGCATGGTGTTCAATATTTTTATATGATACTTTTTCTTTCAATTTTTTGCTAATTACCTGAACTGTTCCTGTTTTGCCGCCAAACTTTATAATATAAGAACGAGCTCCTGAAGCTGTTCCTTCTGGTTCATTTACCACTGCTGATAATGCTTTTTTAATTATTTCAAGATTTTTAGGATTAAGATTCAAATTTTCCTTTTTAGCCTCATTACCTCTGATTATGTAAGGAGTCACCTTGACCCCTTCATTTACTATTATAGCCATAACTCGAGCCATCTGCAGTGGAGTTACTTTCAAAAATCCCTGTCCAATGGAAGTATTAAATGTATCTCCTAAAAACCATGAAGCTTTTTTGACATTTTTTTTCCATTCATCATCTGGAACTAATCCTGCTTTTTCATCTGAATTAAATCCTGTAGGACTACCCAGACCTAACAAGGTAGCATATTTATGTATTTTCTTTATTCCGAGAATTCTGCCAAGTTCATAAAAATAAACATCACAAGATTCAACAAGAGCTTTTCTGAGGTTGACAGGCCCATGTCCTCCTTTTTTCCAGCATCCAAATGTCCAGGCTCCAAAACTTATACCTCCAGTGCAGTTTACCAGTACTTTATCAGGAGTTATAACTCCTTCTTCAAGTCCAGCCAGTGCAGTAATTACTTTGAAGGTTGACCCAGGAGCATACAATCCTTGAATTACCCTGTTAAGCAAAGGATTTTGTGGATTATTTATTAATTCATTCCAGTAATGTTGTGGAACACCCTCTACAAATATATTTGGATCAAAGGATGGAGAACTCACTAATGCTAATATTTCTCCTGTATCGGGTTTTATTGCAACAAAAGCTCCTGTTAGAGTTTCCAGAGATTTGTAGGCTGACTCCTGAAGTAAAGCATCAATTGTTAAATAAATATCTTCACCTTTTACAGGAGGTGATTCTTTTATGAGTCTCAATTCCCTGCCCAGAGCGTCAACCTCTACGATTTTTTCTCCAGGAGTTCCCCTTAGTTTGTCATCAAATATTTTTTCCAATCCTGTTTGTCCTACCATGAAATAGGAAGGCAAATTTTTATATTGGAGGTTATCTTTTATTTGTTCTTCAGTGATTTTACCGAGATATCCTAATAAATGAGCTGTTGCAGGACCAAAGGGATAGTGCCTTTTTATTTCTGTTTCTATTATTAAGCCTGGCAGTTCTGAACGCCTTGCTTCCAGCATGGCAATTTCTTTAAATGTCAAATCTTCCTTTATTCTAATAGGCATATAAATACTTTCATATTTCTTACTGAGCTTTTTTTCTATTTCTTCTGCTGATAGGTTAAGAATTTTAGCTAAAATATTTATGTCAACTTTATATGCATATTCAGGAGAAATTGAAACAGCAAAAGAAGGAATATTTTCAACCAGCGGTATGCCATTTCTATCATAAATAATTCCCCGTGGAGCAGGTATTTTTATTATTCTAATTCTATTTTGTTCAGCAAGTTTTTTATACTTCTCTGTATTAAGTATCTGAAGTTGCCAGAGCCTTAGCAGAATTATAATAAATATTAAAAAAATCATAGTGGCAAATATATAGTCCTTTTTTCTCATGGCTTTCTCCAACTCAAGAGCAAACCTATTGGCACATTGATAAGTCCTTTTATAAATAAAGCTTTAAAAAGTTGAAGATTTACACTAAAATTAAAAAAATATATCATAATCGAACTATAGATAACCTCGTCTATTAAGGTAAAAATGAAAATGACCAAAGCTTTGAAAGTTTCAGTCCAGTGAAAAAAGAGTTGCCTGACCAGGATAATTAATAAAACACCTGTAATTGTTTTAGATATGATTGCAGGACCAACTATTCCTTGAAAAAGATCTTCTACTGCCCCAACAGTTACAAAAAATAACACAGGTAAAGTTTCTGAAGGTGCGATTTTTTTTTGTTCTACCTTTGGGAAAAAATAATGTATAACAAAAAGATAAATCAATAAAAAGGAGAAATTGAAATTTATGTTGCCAATTGTAAAAGCCTGTTCAACAAAAAAGGTAAAAAATATGAATATGAACCATTTAATTACAGATTTCATGTTAAACTTTTGATTATCGCCACTTCTTCGATTTTTGAATCTGACTGATATGGAATAACTTCTATATTTTGGAAAAATCCTTTTTTGCTAATTTTTTTTACTACTCCCACTTTAATTCCTTCAGGAAAAATGCCATCTGTTCCAGAGGTAATTAATCTGTCTCCAACCATTATATCTTCTTCTAAAGGAATATATTTAAGAGCACACAGACTTGTCCCTGTCCCGCTTACTATACCTTCTGAGCGAGTTCTTTCAACTCTAACAGCAACAGAAAAGTTTGGATCAGTCAGCAAAAGTATTTCTGAAAAATTCGAAGAGGTAAAAATCACCTTTCCTACTAATCCATTTAGTGTTATTGCAGGCATTCCTGTCTTTATCCCGTGGTTAGCTCCTTTATTTATCCAGATAGTTTTAAGGAATTTATTTGATCCAGCTCGTATTACTTTGGCTATTGTTACGATTTCTTTATTTTTTTCTTTCAGATTTAGTAGTTCTTTTAGTCTTTGATTTTCTAAAATAAGCTCATTATAAGATTTCTGTTCTAAAGTCATTTGATATAGTTTTTCTTTTAATTTTCTATTTTCTTCTTTGAGATATAAAATCTCAGAAAAAAAATTTTTTAAAGATTGCACAGGTGAAATGATAGGCGAAAAATCAATTTTACCAAAACTGATTAGCCCCCTAGATTGGTAGCTTACAAGAAAAAAAGATATTACACATATGCCAATTATAATTAAAGTTGTTGTTTTTTTTATCATCAGTTAACATTAAGAGAAACTCTTTTGAGAAGGTCAAGCTTGTCAAGCATTGCACCGCATCCTTTAACAACAGCCTTTAGCGGATCTTCAGGAATTATCACAGGGACTCCTGTATGTTCTCTTATAAGGATATCTAATCCTCTCAATAAAGCTCCTCCACCAGCCAGAACTATTCCTTTGTCTGCTATATCAGAGGCAAGCTCAGGAGGTGTGTTTTCTAAGGTAACTTTTATTGTATCAAGAATAATAGATATAGGCTCCTGTAAAGCTTCTCTGATTTCTTCCTCAGTAACAGTTATTGCTTTTGGAATTCCTGTTATTAAGTCTCTTCCTTTAATTTCCATTGTTCTGTCAGAATTCATAGGATAAGCACTACCAATATTTATTTTAATTAGTTCAGCAGTTCTTTCTCCTATCATTAAGTTATATTTTCTTTTGATGTAGGCTATTATTGCTTCATCCATTTTATCTCCCCCGACCTTTACTGCCTTTGAACAGACAATGCCATCAAGAGAAATTACAGCAACATCTGTGGTTCCACCTCCTATGTCAACTATCATATTGCCAGAAGGTTCACCTACAGGAAGTCCAACTCCTATTGCTGCAGCCATAGGTTCTTCTATAAGATAAACTTCTCTGGCACCTGAAGCAATTGCAGCATCTTTAACAGCTCTTTGTTCAACCTGAGTTATACCTGAAGGCACTCCAATTATAATTCTTGGTGAAATAAAACATTTTCTATTATGAGCTTTTGTAATAAAATACTTAAGCATTTGTCCTGTTGCGTCAAAATCAGCTATAACGCCATCTTTAAGAGGTTTTATTGTGATAATATTGGATGGAGTTTTACCCATCATTTCTTTTGCCTCAGTGCCAACAGCAACCACTTTCTTGCTGTCTCTTCTTACAACAACAACGGAGGGTTCATCGCATACAATTCCTCTACCTTTTACATAAACCAGAGTATTTGCTGTTCCGAGGTCAATTGCCAGGTCATTAGAAAATTTTCCTACTATTTTTTGAAGAAACACCATTGTCCTCCCTGATATAGATTTAATTATTATTTTAAAATATTTTAGATTTATTCTTCTATGACTGAAGTTTTAGCCATGTAATCACCTAATCTTTTAGCATCTGGATCACCGACAATAAGTGTAAATTCAAAGGCAAACAATGCAACGCAAATTATCCAGCCAATAATTGGTATCAGTAAAAAAAATACTGATAAAGCTAAAGGTAAATTTCTAACTATGGAGTCTCTAAAATCTGCTTTACTCTGTCTGTCTGTGTTAATAACTTTCAGCCTTAAAAATTTTTTTCCAATACTGCAACCTTTAAATAAACCATCACTTATTAGTAAATAAAAAATTCCTATAAAAAATCCTCCTTCATGAAAAATTTTCCACAGGGCTGCAATAATCAGTAAGTCAATTAACTTAGCAATGCTCCTGAAAAAAATATTACCATGTTTTGATTGATTATTAATCATTTTTATTGTTCTATTTTTATTTTAAATATTCTATAATATATTAGCACTTGCCTCTTTTTAATATAAACAATTATGATAGGATACAATAAAATTTGTTGATAAAGCAAAATGTGAAAATAGAAATTTACAGAGGAGGGTAAAATGGGTAATAAAATTGTAAGGGTGAGTTGTTGGTTGAATTTTATTATTTTTTTGTTATTTTTTTACTGTATATCATTAACTCATGCAGAAATTATTGCTAAACCAGGAACTTTTGATCATTTTCAGTTTGATGTCCCGGATGTATTGACAGCTGGTAATGAATATAAAATATTTATCATAGCATTTGATGCCTTTGGTAATCCTGTTACCATGCCTGCTGAAAGCCTTAAAGAATATAAATTAACTGTAACAGGCTCAGCTATGATATCACCTTCTCAATTTAAGTCAAGTGAAATAACTCAGTCAGGTCTGGCAATTAGATTTAAGGATGAGAAGGCAGAAGAAGTTGTGATTTCACTTTATGAAATTAATAGTCCTTTCCCCATTATTGAAAAAAAGATAAAAATTCTGCCAGCAGAGATATCTAATCTTAATATAAAAGTGCCTGCTTCAGCAAAAGCTGGTAGTGATTTTGAAGTATGGATTTCAGGTAAAGATCGTTTTGGTAATGTTGTTTGTAAAGATTTTGAACCTAAGGATTTGAATTTATTTTTTAAGGGTGATGTGTCTCCTCAGATAAAAGAAATTCAGTATATACCTGAAAGCTGTAATGTGAGAGTAAAACTTTTTTCAGAAAAAATTGGAATTTTCCAAATTGAAGCAGATTTATTGAATAAAAAAATCACAGGTAAAGGTGAAAAAATAGAGATTTTAAATGGTCCTGTAAATTCTTTTATTGTTAATGCACCTGAAAGCGCTGTTGTTAATGAACCTTTTGATATAACCATATTGGCTATTGATAAATTCAATAATTTTGTTAAAGATTTTGCAACACAAAAAGAAAAAATAATAATAGAAGCACAAGGCAAAGGTTATATCTTTCCTTCTGAGTTATCATCTTATGCCTTTTCAGATGGAAAAGCTAAAATTAGCCTTCGCTATGATAGAGCTGAGGATATAAAAATAGTAGTTAAAGTTGCCAATGACAGTTCAATAAGAGGAGAAAGTGGTGTTGTAAAAATTGTTCCACCGAAAGTAAAAAGATTTGAAATCATATCACCTGAGACAATTATTGCAGGGCAGAAATTCAAAATAAAAATTATTGCTTATAATCATCTTGACAAAGTTATGTCCAATTACAATTTGTATGGCAGTACAGTTATATTAAAATCATCAGGTTCAGGTACTCTTACTCCTAATAAAGTTCCTCCATCAGAATTTATTAATGGAGTTGCTACTGTTGAAGTGATGTATGATAGGGCAGAAAAATTTAATATCTTTGCAACAACAGAAGAAAAAGAGATTCCTTCAAGAGAAATTAAAATTGCTGAAGAAAAGAAAATAGAAAAACCAAAGAAGAAAATAGTTGAAAAAAGAGAAGTAAAAAAAGCAAAAACTAAAAAAAGAATTGTCAGTAAAGATCAGATTTTAGAACTTAAAAATATCTCTCTTGTTGAAACAAAAAATAGTTCCTCCATCACTCTTTTTATACCAAATGTGGATAAATACGGTGGATATTATCCAAAAACAAAAAAAGAAGGAAAAATTATGTCAGTTTCATTAGAAGTTTATCCTGTTAAAAATAAATTAGAAGCACCGATAAAAATTGAATCAGATTTTATAAAGGAAGTTTCTTTATCTGAAAAAGAAAACAAAATTATACTCAATATAACCCTTAAAAAGCCTCTTAAATATCGTATTACAAAGAAAAAAGATGAACTTCTTGTAGAGTTTAGGAGACCTTAATGGGTTTATTTGACAAACTCAAGGAAAAATTAAGCAAGACAAAGCAACATATTGTTGAAAAAATTGAGGCTGTTGTTCCAGTAGGTAAAAAAATTGATGAAACAACAATAGAAGAAATAGAGGAGATTTTAATATCCTCTGATGTTGGTATACAGGCAACAGAACAAATTACATCTATTCTAAGAAAAAAGGTAAAAGAAGGAGCATTAAAAGACTACAGCGACCTCAAATCTCTACTTAAAAATGAGCTTTATAAAATTCTTGAAAACGGAACCAGTCTAAATTTATCCTCAAAACCTGCAGTAATCATGGTTGTTGGAGTAAATGGAGTTGGAAAAACTACAACTATTGGGAAGCTGGGTTATAAATTCATAAGTGAAGGTAAATCTGTTGTTTTTGCTGCTGCAGATACCTTTAGAGCTGCAGCTATACAACAGCTTGAAATATGGGCAAACAGAGTAGGAGCTGATATTGTCAAACATAAAAGTGGTGCAGACCCAGCTGCTGTTGTTTTTGATGCAGTGCAGCATGCCAGAGCAAAAAAAAAGGACATAGTGATTATAGATACAGCAGGAAGACTTCATACAAAGCAACCATTAATGGAAGAGTTAAAAAAAATCAACAGAGTTATAAAAAAATCAATTCCTGAAGCACCCCATGAAATTTTGCTCATATTAGATGCTACAACAGGGCAGAATGCAATAAGGCAGGCTTGTCTGTTTAATGAAGCCTTAGGATTAACAGGTGTGGTTGTTACGAAGCTTGATGGAACAGCAAAGGGTGGGGTTATTTTCGGGATAAAAAAAGAGATAGGCATTCCTGTTAAATTAATCGGTATAGGCGAAGGAATTGATGATTTAAAGGAGTTTAACCCTAAAGAGTTTGTTGAAGCTTTGTTTGATTAAATTGCGGGGAGAGGATTTGAACCTCTGACCTTCGGGTTATGAGCCCGACGAGCTACCAGACTGCTCCACCCCGCGATAATTTTAATATACCTTAAATAAACATGGTTTGTCAAATGCAGATTGTAATTGCTTCAAGAAATAAAAAAAAGACAGAAGAGTTAGGGAGAATTCTTAAAGATCTTAATATAGAACTTCTTTCAATTAACGATTTTCCAGAACTTGAAGAAGTTGTAGAAGATGGACTAACTTTTCAGGAAAACGCTTTAAAAAAAGCACGATATGTATGCCAGAAAACAGGCTTGCCTGCTTTGGCTGATGATTCAGGTCTTGTGGTGGATGCATTAGGAGGTGCTCCAGGAGTAAGGTCAGCGAGATATGCAGGAGAAAATGCAACTGATGAGGATAATATTAAAAAACTTTTAAAAGAATTAGAAGGAATTCCTCTGGAAGAAAGGACTGCTCAATTTGTATGTTGCATTGCTCTGGTTTTTCCGAATTCAAAAGAATATTTATTTTGGGGTTATGTGAAAGGTAAAATTACAGAGACTCCAAAAGGAAGCTATGGTTTTGGATACGATCCCGTTTTCATACCTGAAGGCAGTTCAGTAACTTTTGCTCAGATGTTACCTCATGAAAAGGATAAAATAAGTCATCGCAAAGAGGCACTTGATAAATTAAGAGAATTTTTGATAAAACTAACGACAAATTTATAAGGAAAACTTATTGCAAAATTATAAAATTTAAGTTGCTTTTTAAGCAATAATAGGTTAAATTATAAACCAAAAGTTAATTTTAATCTCAAAAGGAGGAAAAAGTGAGATTAGTATTCTTAGGTGCTCCAGGAGCAGGAAAAGGAACGCAGGCAAAAAAATTGGTGGAAAAATACGGAATTCCTCAGATATCAACGGGAGATCTTTTAAGAGCAGCAGTTGCTCAAGGAACGCCTCTTGGAAAGGAAGCAAAGGCATACATGGATAAAGGTGAGCTTGTTCCAGATTCAGTTGTTCTCGGGATGGTAAAGGAAAGGCTTGCACAGGATGATTGCAAAAAAGGTTTTATTCTTGATGGCTTTCCAAGAAATGTTGCTCAGGCTGAAGCCCTTGACAAGATGCTTGCTGAAATGAACATTCCGTTAGATTTAGCACTCAACCTTGATGTTCCTTTTGATGATTTAATGAAAAGGCTTACAGGTAGAAGAACTTGTAAGTCCTGTGGGCAGATGTACAATATCTATTTCTCTCCACCAAAAGTTGATGGCAAGTGTGACAAATGTGGTGGAGAGCTTTTTCAGAGAGATGATGATAAAGAGGAAACTATTAGAAAAAGACTTGAAGTTTACAGGGCTCAAACAGAACCATTAATTGATTACTATTCAAAAAAAGGAATTCTTAAAACTGTATCAGGCACAGGTAGCATAGATGAGATATTTAGCAGTATCTGTGCAATCTTAGAAAAAATTAAATAAGGAGGGAAAGGTATGCCAGATGTAAGAATTAAAACACTGCCACCGCCACATGGTGGAAAACTTGTGGAGAGAGTTGTTCGTGACCCTGAGATGGCAAGAAAACTAATGGAGAAGTGCTCTGCAGTTTATGACATTAAGCCAACCCTTTTTAAGGGCAATCCTGTAAGAAATGTTTACAGGGAAATAATGTCTGTATGTTATGGATTTTTCAGCCCTGTTGAAGGCTCAATGACAAAGGCTGACTTGGAAAGTGTTCTTGAAAAGAGAAGACTTACCAGCGGTTGGGTTTTCCCCTATCCAATTCTTTTTGACATTTCAGAGGAAGACTTTAAAAAGCTTAAAGTTGGACCAGGTGATTGGCTTCTCTTGAGACTTAAGGGAGAACCCTTTGCAATTCTTGAAATTGAAGAAGTTTATGAAATCGTGCCAGGTGATGTTGCTGTAAGAACCTTTGGAACACCTGAGAAAAATCCTGAGGTTGTAAAATTTCCCTTTGACCAGAAGCACACGGGGTATAATATTTACTGCTCATTAAATCCTATTATTCTTGCTGGAAAATACACAATAATAAATGAACCAAAAATCAGACCACCATTTGACAGATTCTGGTATCCACCAAAGAGAGCAAGAGAAGAGTTTGAGAAAAGGGGATGGACCACTGTTATAGCACATCAGACAAGAAATGTCCCCCATACAGGTCATGAAGCATTGATGAAAAATGCAGCATATATCGGTGATATAGAACCTTCTCATGGTATTGTTGTCAATGCAATAGTTGGTGCAAAAAGAATTGGAGATTTTCCTGATGAAGCAATCGTTGAAGGCCATGAAATGATTCATCTTGCTGGCTATATTAAACCTGAGCGTCATCTTGTAACCTTTACACTATGGGATATGAGATATGGAAATCCAATTGAATCTCTCATTCATGCAGTAATCAGACAGAATATGGGAATTTCCTTCCATATGTTTGGAAGAGACCATGCTGCATTGGGTGAGTATTATGATATTTACGCAACTCAAATTCTATGGTCTAAAGGTATTCCAAGCTTTGGTTTTGATGCTCCACCATATGCAGTGGAAGGTGGATTTTATATAAGGCCTCAGAACATTGCAGAATTCTGGTATTGTCCAAAATGCCTTGAATTTGCATATTCTGGTAATTGTAATCATAAGGGTATATACTCAAGATACTCTGGAAGCTTTATCAGAGGACTTATAAACGAAGGCGTAACACCACCACCACAGATTTATAGACCTGAAGTTTACAAGGTTGTTGTAAAATGGTGGCAGAAATTTGGATATCCATTTAATAATGAGAAGTATCTAAAAGAGAGGGAAGAAAGACTTGAGGTTGATCTCCCTCATATGGAACTCCCAGCTCACTTAAAAAAATAAAGGAGGTGAAAGATGGCTAAGTATTTTGGCGTAATAATTGATGAAAAAAGATTGGCAGCTATAAAGGGAACTCCCTTAGAGGAAAAAGTTGAGCCAATTTTTGGTGGAGCATTAAAGCGTCTTGTGATTGAGGTTTCTGATGAACTCGGGCAGAAAGTTATTGAGCAGTTTTCAAAAGCAAGATTTGATGCAAGAGGATTTATTGAAGAGACTCCTGCTGCATTCAAAAGATTAGTATTTAAGAAAATTGTAGAGAAAAAATCTTTGGGTCCAGAGGTAATAGAGGCTGCTGTTGCTGAGATCCCTTCAATTAAAGAAGAAATTGCAAAAGAAGACAGAGAGCTTCCAGTTCCCGATATTGACATAAGTGATATACTGGAACTACAAAAGAATCCAGTACAAAAACCAGCATAATAAAACAAAAAAGGAGGTTAAGCTATGCCAAGTTTTGTAATTCAAGAGAAGTGTGATGGTTGTAAAGCACAGGACAAAACTGCATGTCAGTACATTTGTCCTAATGACCTTATGGTTTTGGACAGAGAGAAGATGAAGGCTTACAATCAGGAGCCTGACCAGTGCTGGGAGTGCTACAACTGCGTAAAGATTTGCCCTCAGCAGGCAATTGAAATAAGAGGTTATGCAGACTTTTGTCCTCTCGGTGCAAGCGTTATTCCAATGAGAGGTCAGGACGCAATTATGTGGACAATTAAATTTAGAAATGGCTCTATTAAAAGATTCAAATTCCCGATCAGACTTACACCAGAGGGTTATTGGAATGCTGACAATATCTATGCAGGACTTCCTGAGCCTGATTATTCAAAAATTAAACAACCTGGCTACTTTAATTATGAAGCCAGAAAAGAATAACTAAAAAGGAGGGATAACATGGAAAAAGAGACTTGCACATTTTCATACTGTCAGAGACCAGATGTTGTTGAGATTGAAACAGATTTTCTAATCATTGGTGGTGGAATGGCTGCTTGTGGTGCTGCATTTGAAGCTTGTAGATGGGCAACACCAAAGGGGATTAAAGTAACACTTGTTGACAAAGCAGCAATGGATCGTTCTGGTGCAGTTGCAATGGGTCTTAGCGCTATTAACACCTACATTGGTGAAAATAAAGTTGTTGACTATGTAAAATATGTTCGTGCAGACCTGATGGGAATTATCAGAGAAGACCTTGTATATGACCTTGGCAGACATGTTGATGATTCTGTTCATATGTTTGAGGAATGGGGTCTTCCAATTTGGAAAAAAAGCGATGATGGTTGGTCGCTTGATGGATTCCAGGCAAGAGACCAGGGCAAACCAAAGCTTAAAGATGGTGGAGTTCCATGCCGTTCAGGTAAATGGCAGATAATGATCAATGGGGAATCATATAAGGTTATAGTTGCAGAGGCTGCTAAAGCTGCTCTTGAATTTAACAGAAAAGCAACTGGACAGGCTCAGAATATATATGAGAGAGTATTTATAGTTAAACTTCTTAAAGATGCAAAAGAGCCTAACAGAGTAGCAGGTGCAATAGGCTTTAGCGTAAGAGAAAACAAAATTTATCTCTTCAAAGCAAAGGCTATTCTTGCAGCCTGCGGTGGTGCAGTTAATGTTTTCAGACCAAGATCAACCAGAGAAGGAATGGGAAGAGCATGGTATCCAGTATGGAACTCTGGTTCTGGATATTACCTTGGTATTACTGTTGGTGCTGAATTGACAATGATGGAAAATAGATTCGTTCCTGCAAGATTCAAAGATGGATATGGTCCAGTTGGTGCATGGTTCCTCTTCTTTAAAGCAAAGGCAAGCGACTCCCTTGGAAATGACTACTGCGCTAAGGATACTCCAGAATTTCAGGATGCTGTGAAGAAATATGGAAAATGGGCAGAGGCTTTAGGAACTGCTATTAGAAACCATCTGATGATGCAGGCTATGAAACAGGGTAGAGGACCTATTCTTATGAATACCCACACTGCAATGCAGGAACTTGCAAAGCAGATGGATGCAAAGAGACTCAAACACCTTGAAGCAGAAGCATGGGAAGACTTCCTTGACATGTGCATTGGTCAGGCAGGATTGTGGGCAGCCTATAATGTAGAGCCTGATAAGGTTCCATCTGAAATTATGCCAACAGAGCCTTATCTCCTTGGCTCACATGCTGGCTGTGCAGGATTCTGGGTAAGCGGACCTGGTGACATCCCCGGTGCACCAGCAGAGTGGTTCTGGGGCTATAATAGAATGAGCACAGTTAATGGTCTTTTCATGGCTGGTGATATTGTTGGTGCATCAGGACATAAGTTCTCCTCAGGTTCACATGCAGAGGGAAGAATTGCTGCAAAAGCAGCAATTGCCTTCATACTTGATAATTCAGGATACACACCAACAATAGCAGAAGATCCAAATGCTCTGGCAGCAGAGCTGTATCTGCCATTTGAGCTTTATGAAAAATATAAGACCTACTCAACAGATCCAAAAGTTAATCCATACTACATCAAGCCCGATATGTATCAGGCAAGACTCCAGAAGATTGCTGATGAGTACTTTGGTGGAGTTGGAACATGGTATATGACCTCTAAGACAATGATTGAGGAAGGTCTTAGGAAGCTTCAGGTTCTCAAAGAGGATGCTTCAAGACTGGCTGCAGCAAATCTCCATGAGCTTCTCCGTTGCTGGGAGAATGTACACAGAACACTCTCACTTGAAGCTCATGCAAGACACATTCTCTTTAGAGAAGAATCCCGTTATCCTGGCTATTACTACAGAGGAGACTTTGACTTTGTTGATGATAACAACTGGCGTGCTTTTGTCAACTCAGTTTATGATCCAGCTACTGATACATTTACACTTAAGAAAGTCCCATACGTCCAGATATTCCCAGACTAATACAGAGTCAGATTTGGGAGGGGATTATCCCCCTCCCTTTAATTTTAAACATTGAAAAGAGATGATTATAAAAATTCGTAATGCAGTCAAAGCTGTATTACGAATTTTTGTGTTTAAGAATTTATTTAAAGGAGGCTACCGATGAGCGCTGAAACAAACCGCATCTTGGTAATTGGTGGAGGATTCAGTGGGTTAACTGCAGGTATTGAGGCTGCCGAGACAGGAGCAGAGGTTATAATTGTTGAGAAAAATCCTTATCTCGGCGGAAGAGTTACTCAGTTGAATAAATACTTTCCAAAAATCTGTCCACCAATGTGTGGTCTTGAGATTAATTTCAGGCGTATAAAAGTTAATCCAGCAGTAACATTCTACACCATGGCAGAGGTTACATCAATTAGTGGTGGACCAGGAGATTATACAGTAACAATAAAATTGAATCCTCGTTATGTAAATGAAAACTGTACAGCCTGCAATGCCTGTGCAGAAGTTTGTCCAGCTGAAAGAGATAATGATTTCAACTTTGGATTGAACAAGACTAAAGCTATTTATCTGCCGTTTGAACAGGCTTTTCCTCTTAGATATGTCATTGACAGAACAGCATGTCCAAAGGATTGTGCAGCTCCCTGTGTGGATGCCTGTAAATATAATGCAATAGACCTTAATATGCAACCTCAGACAATTGAAATTAAAGTTAACTCAATAATTGTCGCAACAGGTTGGAAGCCTTATGATGCTTCAAAGATAGATAATCTCGGATTTGGAAAGGTTAAAAATGTTATAACAAACATGATGCTTGAAAGACTCGCTTCTAAAAATGGGCCTACCCAGGGACAGATTTTAAGACCATCTGATGGAAAGCCTGTTGAGAGTGTTGCCTTTGTTCAATGCGCTGGAAGCAGAGACGAAAATCATCTTCCCTTCTGTTCATACATCTGCTGTCTTGCTTCTCTGAAGCACACGCTGTATATAAAAGAGCAAAATCCTGATGCTGAGGTTACAATCTTTTACATTGACATAAGAACTCCGGGCAGATATGAGAAGTTTTTCAATCAAGTTAAAGAACAAACAGGAGTTAATCTTATCAAAGGAAAAGTTGCTGAAGTCCAGCAGGATAAGGATTCAGATGATGTTATTGTAACTGCAGAAGATATGCTCAGTGGAGAAAAAATCAGGAAAAAAGTAGATATGGTAGTTCTTGCCACAGGAATGCAGCCAGAGGGCTTTGAAATAAAAGTTCCAGGGCTCAAGTACGCAATAGATGGATTTGTGGTTGACTCTGACGGCTTATATTCTGCAGGTTGTGCAAAAGCTCCAATGGATGTAGCAGGTTGTGGAAAGGATGCCACAGCTGCAGCCCTCAAGGCAATTCAGACTGGAGTAAGGAGGTAATCTATGGAAAAGAAAATAGGACTATATATCTGCAAAGGCTGTGGTATAGGTGAAGTAATTAACACGGAAAAGATTGTAAATATAGCAAAAAATGCATTAAGAGTTCCAGTAGTAGCTGAGCATGATGTTTTATGCAGCAAAGAAGGTATTAAATTAATAAAACAAGACATTGCTGAGCAGGGAGTAAACAGCATCGTTATAGCAGGATGCTCTCCAAGAGTTAAAACCTATGAATTTACCTTTCCTGGTTGCTTTGTAGAGAGAGTTCCTCTTAGGGAGCTTGCTGTCTGGGCAATAGAGGATGATGCTGAAAAACAGCTTGCAGCGGAAGATTACATTAAAATGGGAGTTATAAAGGCTCAAAAAGGAGATATTCCAGAGCCCTACATTATTGAAATTGCTAAATCAATTCTCGTAGTAGGTGGTGGAATCTCAGGAATGACAGCAGCGATAGAGGCAGCTCGTGCTGGATATGATGTTGTTCTTGTTGAAAAGGAGGCTGAGCTTGGAGGTTTTGCAAGAAAACTTTACAAAAGAGTGCCAACAGATGATTTTACAAAGGGAGTTCTCGGAGATGTTAATCTTGAGCCACTTATAAATGAAGTTACATCAAATCCAAAAATAAAGGTTTATACATCGTCAAAAATTGAAAGAATTGATGGACAACCCGGTGATTTTGATGTAACCATTCGTAAAGGAGACTCTACAGAAACCATTAAAATTGGTGCTATAATTCAGGCAACAGGATGGAAACCCTATGATGCTAAAAAACTTGCCAAGAAATATGGATACGGTAAGTTCAAGGATGTAGTCACTAATTTTGAGTTTGAAGAAATTGCAAAAAATAACAATGGTGTAATCAAGAGACCTTCTGATCACAGAGTTGTTAAATCTGTTCTTTTTGTTCAGTGTGCAGGGCAGAGAGACCCTGAGCATATTCCATATTGTTCAGGAATGTGCTGTGCTACAACACTTAAGCAGGCAAGATATGTTACAGATGGTAATCCTGACGCTATAGCAATGGTTATTTACAAAGATATTCGTACTCCAGGAAAGCTTGAATATTATTACAAAGAAGCTCAGAATACACCTGGAGTTATGCTTGCCAAAGGAGAAGTTACAGGAATTAGAGAAGAATGGGATAAATTGATTGTTACTGTGGAAGACTCTTTAATTGGCGAAAAAGCTGAAATAGAAGCAGAAATGGTTGTTCTTGCCACTGGAATGGTCCCAACAACAAAAGAACCGCAGGATTATCTTATTGGACTCGCAGAGGCTGCAGCAAAAGGTGATGAAGCAAAGGCAAAATATATTGAGACAACCAAAAAACCGGAATTCATTCTTAATCTTGGATATCGTCAAGGACCTGAACTTCCTTTCCTTGAGGGTGGATTTGGTTTTGTTGATTCTAATTTTATCTGTTTCCAGTATGAAACCCGTAGGACAGGTATATACGCGGTTGGACCAGTGCGTCAACCTATGAATATGGCTGAATCTCAGGAAGATGCCCGTGGTGCAGCATTAAAAGCAATTCAATGCATTGAACATGTTGCAAAGGGAATGGCTGTTCATCCAAGAGCATGGGATACTTCTTATCCTGAACCAAATCTTTCAAAGTGTACAGCCTGCAAGCGCTGCACAGAGGAGTGCCCCTTTGGTGCAATTGATGAGGATGAAAAAGGCATTCCATTCTATAAACCAAACAGATGCCGTAGATGTGGGACCTGTATGGGTGCATGTCCAGAAAGAATAGTTTCATTCAAAGACTACAGCGTGGATATGATTGGTTCAATGCTTAAGAATGTTTCTGTACCGAGTGAAGATGAAAGACCTCGTATTATAGTGCTTTGCTGTGAAAATGACGCATTTCCTGCAACAGAGACAGCAGCATTTCACAGACTCAAACTTGACCCTGCATTGAGATTTATTCAACTAAGGTGCCTCGGCTCTATGAACCTTGTCTGGATTGCTGATGCTCTTTCAAGAGGTGTGGACGGAATGTTACTGCTCGGATGTAAATTTGGCGAAAACTATCAGTGTCATTTTGCAAAAGGCAGTGAGCTTGCCAAATACAGACTTGGTAAGGTTCAGGAGACTCTTGACAGACTTCAACTTGAATCAGACCGAGTTCAGATGTATGAGGTAGCAATTGATGAGTACTGGAGAATTCCTGATATAGTAAATGAATTTATGGAGAAAATTAGACAAATCGGTCCTAATCCATTTAAGGGCTTCTAAGGAGGAAAGATATGGATACAATAAAACCAGATTTACAGTTTGCAAAAGAGATTATAAAAGCAGGCGGAGAATCTTTGAAAAAGTGTTATCAGTGCTCGACATGCACTGTTGTATGCCCGCTCTCACCTGATAAAGCACCTTTTCCAAGAAAAGAGATGCTTTATGCTCAGTGGGGGATTAAGGAAAAACTTTTCCAGAATCCTGATATATGGCTTTGTCATCATTGTGGTGACTGCACAGCCTACTGTCCAAGAGGAGCTAAACCTGGCGAGGTTTTAGGTGCTGTAAGAAAACTCATGATACAAAACTATTCTCCACCTAAGTTTCTTGCAAAATGGGTATCAGATCCTAAGTATATTTTGCTCATATTCCTTATTCCATTGCTTTTCTTCCTCGGTGAAATGGCAGTTCTGGGTTACTTCAGTGGAGCAGAGATTCCAAGAGGGGAGAATGGCGAGATGTCCTATGTGGCTTTTTTGCCTGCAGTTCCATGGATTGATGTTCCTTTTATGGCATTGGCAGCTTTTGCAATAATTTGCTTTTACAATGGCGTTAAGCGATACTGGCTTGACCTTGCACAAGGAACGGAGATTAAGCGCAAGGATATATACGGATGCATATGGGAAACCATAAAAGACATACTGCTTCATAAGAAATTTCAACTCTGCGGTGTAAATAAAGGAAGATATACAGCTCATATTCTTGTTCTTTATGCCTTTATCGGACTTGCTATAACAACTGGTATAGCTGCTTTTTATGAATGGGTGCTGAGATGGGAGTCTCCCTATCCGCAGACAAACATTGTGAAAATTATCGGAAATATAAGTGGAATTGCGCTTATTATAGGAATGTTCCTTGTGATTGTAAACAGAAGTAAAAATTCGGCAAAACAGGGACTCGGAAGCTATTTTGATTGGCTACTTATTACGATAATTGCTGGAGTGGGTGTTACAGGATTTCTTGCTGAAATTCTGAGACTTGCTGATGTAGAAACTCTTGGATATGCCTCATACATTGCTCATCTTGTATTTGTATTTGTTCTTTTTGCATATGCACCTCACTCAAAGATGGCACATATGGTTTACAGAGCAACTGCAATGGTTTTTGCAAAAGCATCATTGAGAGAGGAAGCTTCCATAAGGCAGGAAGAAGCAGCATAGAGAAAGGGCGGCTTATGCCGCCCTTAAATTTTTATTTTTCAAAAACGAGTTTCTCACTAACAGGTCCAAGAAGTGTTATTGAAAAATCTTTTTCTTTTAAAATTGATGCCATATCCCTCACTTCATTAAATGTAACTGATTCGAATTGCTTTATTTGCTGCTGAAGAGTATAATACTGTCCAAAATATAGCTCCTGATAGGCTAAATTGTGCATTACTGAGCTTGGAGATTCCTGAGAAAAAATAATTTGCGATATTGTCTGAGTTTTTGCCCTTTTAAATTCTTCCTTTTTCAAGTTTTCAGGAATTTTTTTTAATATTTTAAAGATTGTTTCCACTATTCTATTTATTTTTTTAGGTTCACAGGCAGTATAAACTCCAAATAAACCTGTATCATGATAAAAGGAAGTAAAAGAATAGATATTATAAACCCAGCCTCTTTTTTCTCTTATTTCCTGAAATAGTCTTGAGCTGACGCTTCCACCAACAATACAGTTAAGCAGAATTAAAGCATATCTGTGAGGACTGTTGAAAGGGAAAGTCTCTGTTCCCATACATAAATGGATTTCGTTTAAGTCTTTTTCATGGATTTTAATACATGGAGAAAAAAGGGAATTACTATTTATCACGACATTTTTAAAAATTCTGGGTTTGATGTTTTTCTCAAGGCTTTCAATTAATCTTTTTTCATCAAAACTTCCTGCGCAGCTTATAATAGAGTTTCCGTAAAACTCATTATAACGGTCAACAATATCTTTTCTGGTTATTGTTAATACTGCTTCCTCTCTGCCAAGAATAGGTTGTCCAAGTCCATCTGGGAATGAGTTTTCCATAAAAAGATCATGAACAAGCTCATCTGGTGTATCATTTATTGTTCGGATTTCGTCAAGAATAACAGAACGTTCTTTTTCTATTTCTTCCTCAGGAAAAAGGGGATTTGAATAAATATCTCCAATAAGTTCTATTGCCTGAGGCATGTAAGTATCAAGAACTTTTATATAAATTGAAGTAAACTCTCTTGAAGTAAAGGCATTTATATCTCCTCCCAGAGTATCAATTTCAAGAGATATTCTGTGCGCATCCCTCTTTGGAGTTCCTTGAAAGAAAAGATGTTCTATGAAATGGGATAATCCATTTTTTGAAGAAGGTTCATGTCTGGAGCCATGTTTTATCCATACTCCAAGCACAAAAGATCTGTAGCCTTTCATTTCATTCATTAATACAGGGATGTTGGAGGACAGATAGGTTTTTTTAATCATCAAGATTAATTTTTTGCGATAGTTCTGGCTTCAATTTCTCTTAAAGCCTCTTTTCTGCTCAGGCGAACCCTTCCAAGTTCGTCAATTTCAATTACTTTTACAGGAATCTCATCTCCCACTTTTAGTACTTCAGATACTTTATGAATTCTTTTATCAGCAATTTGAGATATATGTAGTAATCCTTCAACTCCTGGCATTATTTCAACAAAAGCTCCAAAATCTGCTATTCTTGTTACTTTACCCATGTAAATTCTTCCCAGTTCTGCTTCCTGAGTAATTCCTTTAATGATCTCAATGGCTCGTAGAGCTGAAGCTTCTTGGGAAGATGCAATTTTGATAATTCCCTCTTTATCTTCAATGTCTATTTTTACCCCTGTTTCTTCTATAATGCTTTTAATTACCCTTCCTCCTGTGCCAATTATATCTCTAATTTTTTCAGGTTTGACCTGTATTTTATATATTCTTGGAGCATATGGAGAAAGCTCTTTTGGCTGACTGATGGTTTCATACATTTTTTCGAGAATAAATAATCTTGCATGCTTTGCCTGCCCTAAAGCTTTTTTAAATATTTCATAATCTATGCCAGGAATCTTCACATCCATCTGAAAGGCTGTTATACCTTTTTCAGTTCCTGCTACTTTGAAATCCATATCACCATAATGGTCTTCCATCCCGAGTATGTCAGTAAGTATCACAACTTCATCGTCCTCTTTAATGAGGCCCATCGCAACCCCTGCTACATGAGCTTTTATTGGAACTCCTGCATCCATCAAAGAAAGACTTGCTCCGCATACAGTTGCCATTGAGGATGAACCATTTGATTCAAGAATGTCTGATACAACTCTTATGGTATATGGAAATTCGTCCTTAGAAGGAATTACATACTGTAGAGCTCTCTCTGCAAGATATCCATGACCAATTTCTCTTCTTCCAGGTGCTCGTAAGGGCTTAACTTCTCCTACACTGAATGGCAAGAAATTATAATGAAGCATAAATGTTTTAAATATTTCTCCTTCAAGAGAATCAACTTTTTGTTCATCTTCTGAAGTGCCAAGAGTTGTTGCAACAAGTGCCTGTGTTTCTCCTCTTGTAAATAAAGCAGAACCATGAACTCTTGGTAATATTCCCACCATGCATGTAATTGGTCTTATTTCATCAGGTTTTCTACCATCCACTCTCAGTCCTTTTTTTACAATTCTCTGGCGCATAATTTTTTTTACTATTTTATCAAAGGCACTACTAATCTTGAGGAAATCTATCTCTTCTGTACTTAAATTTTGTATGCATTCATTAAGTAGTTCCTCAAGCGCCTGCTGTCTTTCAAGCTTTTTTTGTAGAAATAAGGCATTTTCAATTTTTCCTGAAATGATATTTAAAATGGCTTCTTTGAGATTTTCATCTTCTTGGGCTTTAATTTCTCTTTTTGATTTTCCTGCTAAAAGAGCAAGTTTTTTCTGGATAGCGATTGTTTCTTTTATATGAGTGTGAGCAAACTTTAAAGCTTCTATTAGAATTTCTTCAGAGCACTCTTGAGCGCTACCTTCAACCATGGTAACAGCTTCTTCTGTGCCTGCAACCACAAGATTGAGGCTGCTTTTTTCAGATTCTTCATTGTCAGGATTTAAAACAAACTTTTCTCCAATTAGACCAACTCTCACAGCTCCCACAGGTCCATTAAATGGAATATCAGATATAGTCAAAGCAGCTGAAATTCCAATTATACTTAGAATATCCGCAATGTTTTCATCTCCATAAGAAAGAACAGAGGCAATTCCCTGGGTTTCATAATTAAATCCTTCAGGGAAAAGAGGCCTTATAGGCCTGTCAATCAGACGGGAAACCAGAATTTCTCTATCCGTTGGTTTACCTTCTCTTTTAAAAAAACCTCCTGGAATTTTACCTGCAGAATAGGCTTTTTCCTGATAGTCAATGGTTAGTGGAACAAAATCTACTCCTTCATTAGGAGTTTTTTCAGCAACTATAGTACATAATACATATGTATCACCATATTTTACTAAAACTGAGCCATTTGTTTGTTTTGCAAAAACGCCTGTCTGTAAAATAAGTTTTTTCCCTTTAATATCCAGTTCTACTTCCATGTCCCCTCTTTTTCCTTCAATTATTTTCTAATATTAAGTCTTTCAATGAGCTTATCATATCTTTCTCTGTCAATCTTTTTGAGATAGTTTAGAAGCTTTCTTCTTTGTGCAACTAATTTAATGAGACCTCTTCTTGAATGATGGTCTTTTTTGTGAATTTTAAAGTGTTCAGTTAAATAATTAATTCTTTCAGTTATAATAGCAATTTGTACCTCAGGTGAACCTGTATCAGTTGGATGCATTTTAAAACTTTCAATAATCTCTTTTTTTCTTTCTGGAGAAATTCCCATACCTTTCACCACCTTTCCTAAAAGATTAACTTTAAAAATTAACATAAAATTAAAGATTTAGTAAAGTTTTAGGCTTCGGTACTGACTGAAATAAGCTTAAAATCACCTTCTAATTCCTTAAGAAGGTTTAATCTATTTTGATGACAGCTCAATATAATTACCTGATTTGATTTTGCAATGTCCTGGATTAAATATTTCATGCCCTTAACAAATCTTTCATCATCTGAGTGGGCGAAGGGCTCATCAAGTATTAAAGGAATTTTTATATTGTTACTTAAAGCCTGAGCAAGAATGACTCTCACAGTAAGGTATATCTGTTCCACCATTCCTCCGCTGAGTTTACTTTCAATTTCTTTCTCCGATAAAGCATATTCAATTTCTGGCACTTTTATATTAAAGGAAAGGTCTTTGTTAAAAGATATGTTTACTGTTTTGCCTGTTATTTTACTTAAAAGCTCAGAAGCTGATATATTTAATTTTTCAGCCCAGACTGCATGATGTTTCTTTGTAATATTTTCAATTACTTCAAAAGATTTTTGTAAGGCTTTCTTAAATCTTTCCAGAGTTTCTAATCGCTTTGCTAAAGTCTCTATCTTTTCATCTATCTCTTCAATTTCTTTTCTGTACTGAATAATTTTTTCATAATCCCTCTGAAGTTGATGAATTTTGTCTTTTAAATCCTCTTTAGCCCTGAGTAGTTCTTCTTTTTTCTGTTCATATTTTTCAATATCTTCATAATTTATTTCCCCATCAGTGAGAATTCTTGATTCATAAAAGTTTATTTCCTCATTGGAAAGAAGATTTTTCTTGAATTCTTCAATTTTTTTCGCATTTTCTATAAATTCTTTGATTTCTTTCCTGTGCATATTCATTTTCTTAAATACATTGAAGAATTCCTGTCTGTCATTTATAAAAAATTTAGAAATCAACTGGTCTATATTCTCAGAAAGTCTTTGAGTTTTCAGTTGCAATTCTTTTATTTCATTGTTTAATTTTTTGTTTTCACTGTAAAGTTTGAGTTGATAAAAAAGTAGAGGAATACATAGGGCAATTCCTGAGTAAAATATTTTATTTGTTAATCCTCCTATGATGCTTAATAAGGCTATTATGAGAACCAGAAAGTATATTTTTTTTGATAAATTTTTTATCTCACTATGCCTCTGCTGTTTTGATTTTAAACTCTGTAGCAATGCCTGCATTTCATTTTCGTAAAGAATTATAAATTGCTGCTCTTCAGATTTTAGATTTTCAAAATCTCTATAAAAATCAACGAATTTTTTAAATTCCTTTAATTCCTGATTTCTTTTTTCAAGTTTCTCAATCTCTTTCCTGTAAAAATTATCTCTATGAATTTTCCATTTAGCATAATTACTGTCAATCTCTATTAGTTTATTGTTTATTTTTTCTAATTCATGCATTTTTTCAGCATAATTTTCAATAAGTTCTGCCTGCAAGTCTGTCAAATTTTTAAAA
>NZ_JBMFOO010000004.1:0-3813 GCF_049969575.1 Thermodesulfovibrio sp.
TTATCTTCATTTACCCTGTTTATTACTTTCACTGGGATAATTTATCAAGAAATGTTAAAAATTTGTATATATCTCTTTTGTATAATTTCATAAGGCTCAATCGCATCAGTCCTTTCTTTTTCTCTCTCAATCAGTCTTTGCTCATGCTTTTTTAATAAATTTTTAAGTTTTAACATGAAATTATTATATCACATGTCTGTTATCATTGAATATTTTCAACTTAATACGTTTTTTAGAACCTCAATTACTTCCTCAGGTTTTATGTCAAAGAGGCATTTGCTTATTTTTGAGCCTCCGCAGCCATCCTGACCACAGGGAATGCAACTCCAGTTTCTCTGAATTACTATATTTTTGCCAAATCTCTGGATGCCGTTTCTTTGAGGATAAGGTTTCTCAATTGCTTCATTATCCCACGGACCCCAATGGAATGCTCCACTTGGACCAAAAAGTGCTATAACTGGCTTGCCTAATGCTGCTGCTATGTGCATTGGTGCTGTGTCTATGCCAAAGTAAAAGTCACAGATTGATGAGACTGCTATGAGTTGCCTCAGGGTTAGTTTACCTGCAAGATTGATTATGGGAGATTTTTCCTGAGCGTAGCCGATGGGCTCAGAACTAAAAGAAGGAATATATGAAAGAATTGATTCAATCTTTTTAAGTTCTCTATCATCTCGGGATGAAGTAAGAACAACTCTGTGTCCACTGGAAATCAACCACTTTATAACTTCTGCCATGTATTCATCCTTCCAACATTTAAAAAGCCAGCGGGATGTAGGATGAATATGGATGAGTTTTTTGTTAAAGGAAGAGATTTTTTGCTTTTGCTCGGAATGACAAAATGAATGATCGGAATAACGAGGAAAAATCAGGTTTTTTGCCCAAGTTTTTTCTTCTTCTGTAACATTAAGAATTACTTCAGGTTTTCCGATTGTTAGCCCCATTTTTTCAAGAACTTCAAGATTCTGAAGCACTGTATGTTTATGCCAGTTTATTTCAAAAATCTCAGTATAAAGATGTTTTTTCCCAAAAAATCCTCTTGATTTTATGCCAATTCTTTTTTTAGCTCCTGAAAAATAGGATATTACTGCTGCTCTGTCTCCTCCTGTAAGCTCTATAGTGGTATCAAACCCAATCTTTCGTATATCCATCAGAAATCTCATCTCCTCAATATATCTTTTAAAAGCAGGTAATTTTTTTATTCCTTTGTCATAGGTGATAATCTTGTCTATGTAAGGATTTTTCTCAAGGACAGCCTCTGTACCTTGGTTTACTAATGCAGCAATAAAGGAATTCTGAAAATTTTCTTTTAAAGCTTTGAAAACAGGCGTTGTAATTAAAACATCTCCTATATGACGAAGCTTTATGACAAGAATTTTTTTATACATCCGGTGAACTCCTCTACAGTTCTTTGAATGGTAAAATGTTCTGCTTTTTTCCTTGCAAACTCTCCCATTTTTTTAGTATTCCCCATGGCAGTGTTTATCTTATCTGCAAGCTCCTCATGTGCAAAGGGATTTTTTATGATAAAGCCCTCTTTCCCCTCTTCAATTAATTCTGCCACACCATTGTTTGTAGTTGTAATTACTGGAATTCCCGATGCCATTGCTTCAATGGTAGCATTGCTAAAAGGATCATAAATTGTTGGAAGAACAAAAAGGTCTGCAATGCCATAAAAGCTCTCAATGTCTTTTCTTGTGCCCATAAAAAAAACCTTATCTTCAATACCAAGATTTTTAGATATCTTCATGTATCTTTTTATATCTCCTTTACCTATAATAAGAAGCAGATATGGTTTATGATTCAAAATCGCCATTGCTTTAAGAAGGGTAAAAAGTCCCTTTCTTTTAAAACCTGAACCAACGAAAAGAATAATTTTCCTGCCATCTGGCAGTTTAAGTGTATGTCTTAATTGACTATTTTTTTTTCTATTTTCCGGTGAGAATTTCTCAGTATCAACGCCATTGTAAATTACTGTAATTTTTGAAGAAGGGATTCCATAGTAATTAATTATTTCATTTTTTACCATATGGGAGTTTGCAATGATTAATGGAGTTTTCTCAAAGATTTCCCTTTCAAGCCTTAGATAATACCTGTGAAGGGGATTCAGTTTAAATGATAGTTTTTTTATTTCAGATTCAATTAAAGAGCGTAATTCAAGCCATCTTCTATGACATCCTTCTCCAGCTCTGTAAATATGCTGATTTGTGGTTCTCTCAAAGCTAATAACACAATCGAACTCTTTAAGATTAATTTTGAGATTGTGGTTGAAGCTATAAGCTTTCAAAAATGATCCTAATGGCAGAATTGGAACTTTATGAAATACTACTTCTTCATGTGTTATCCATTTGTTTGCAAATATATGAATTTCCCATTCTTTTTTTTTAAAAGCCTCTATAAGGGTGGAAAGATATTTTTCTGCGCCACCATGATAGGAGAAGTTTCTTTTTATGAAAGCAATTTTCATTAAAATCTTATTCTATAATAGATTTTGCTTAATAGTGAAGAGCTATAAATGATTAATTTCTTATTAAGCCATCCTATGCCTTTGTTTTTTATAGCCAGTCTTTTAATATGAAAGAGATCATCTGTATTTGCTCCTCTTTGAGTTGTATAGAGAGCTTTAAATCCGAGTTTTTTTGCTATTTTTACTGCTTTACTGTCATAAACTCCTCTGGGCCAGGCAAGATGAAGAGGCTCTTTCCCGAGATTTTTAATTAATAATTCTTTCCCTATTCTTAAATCATTTTCCAGTGTCTGATAATCAGCCATTTCTATGAAATCAGGCGTTTTATGTGTGTGTCCATGACTCTGTATATCAAAAACACCTTCATACTGCATTTCCCTGAGTTCATTCCATGTGCACATAACTTCATGCTTTCTTTCTGAAAAAGCAAGCCTCCACATTTGTTTATGAGAAAGAGGGTTAAGACTGTCTCTTTTAAGCTCTAAATCCGTTATGAACTCTGTTGCTACAAAAAGCAATGCTTTCATTTTGTATTTTTTGAGAACTGGATAGGCATAAATATAGTTATCCACAAAGCCATCATCAAAGGTGATAAGAAGACATTTTTTTCTTGGTTTTTCAGGATTTTCCATGAGATATAAAAACTCTTTTGCATCAAGCGTTTTCCAGCCTTTTGTTTTTAAGCCTCGCAGTTGTTCTTCAAAAATCTCTGGAGTAACATTAAGGACACTATTACAGGGCATTACATGATGATACATTAAAACAGGGATGCTGTCAAAAATCAATTTAACTTGATATATCCTCTATATTTTTTTCTTCTTTTTCTATGAATTCATCTGAATGAGTGTAAATCTCTATCCCAAGCTTTTCCGCCACTGGCTTAGCACGAGGATCAACCATTGGAGATATTACAATAACTCTGTCAACCTTTTTTTGATGTTTCTTTTCATAGAATTCTTTTTTTCGCCACAGTGTATACATATCAGATTTACTCATTGAAGACTTAATCTCACAGGCAATGAGTTCTGCATTTCTTACTATTAAATCAATCTCAATCTGGTCTGGTCTGCCAAAAACTTCTCCCTCATGATCATAATCAACATACCTTATTACTTCAACGCCGAAAGACTCCTCAATTATTGCTTTAAGTCCATTACGAAAAGACTCTTCTGAATAAAGCCCCCATCTTGCACCAAGTGCACCAATTGTGTAAAGATGTCTTTTGTCAATCTTTTCAAGCCGTTTAAGAATTTCATTGATTGTTCTTTGATTTTCTTCCCAGCGCTTCTCATTTTCTTCCCATTTTCTGTTCCACTCTGCCTGTGTTTGCTCCCAGCGTTTGCTCCATT
>NZ_JBMFOO010000004.1:3913-68820 GCF_049969575.1 Thermodesulfovibrio sp.
TCTTCCCATTTTCTGTTCCACTCTGCCTGTGTTTGCTCCCAGCGTTTGCTCCATTCCTCCCATTTTCTGTCAGATTTTTCTTGCATCTGCAAAAGTTGTTGATAGAGCTGCTCAATTCTGTCCTCTGTTTTTTTCTTTGGAGGATAGTAAGCTTTTGTTATTTGAAGAATATATCTGCGAAAAGAAGGATCTGTTTTTAAAATTGTTGGCAGTTCATTTTTAATAATTTTTTTGATCTCTTCAAGATTAGTTGTTGTCATAACTTATGATATCATACAATCTTTTTTATTTTCCAAACTTTTTTACAAATTCTATCTCTTCTTCTTTTGAAAGAAGTCTGCCCTGAAGTTTTTCCTTTAAAATTTCATCAAAAATTTTTTTGTATACAGGACCTGGCTGAATTCCAAGTTTTTTTAAATCTTCTCCCCGCAAAAGAGGTTTTATTTCTTTTAATTTTGTAAGATAAATTGAAATTGCCCTTTTTTGTTGCTCCTCTGCATAAATCATCATCAAAATTATTGTTTCTATATTTAAAGAGCTTAAAAGCTTATATACTTCTAAAAAGGATTCCTCAGAAGGAAAATTCTGTAAGGCTTTCTCAGCTGAAGTAATGTTTTCAATAAGTTGTTTTTTTACATTCTCTGGAGCGCATATTCTTTTAAGAAATTCTTCCCTTTCGTGCGACTTAAGATTCCACAAAAGCACCATTAAGTAAATGAATTCTTTCCTATATTTTTCTTTCAAAAAAAGTAGTTCCATGCCTTGAACAGTTTCATGAGCTTTAACAAGCTCATTAAAAAGCTTTTCATCAAAAGAGGGATGAAGAATTTTGAGCAAGCCATAATCTGCAAGTCTTTTTACTGAATAATGAGGTAAAGTTTCTTTTAAAAGTAAAATCAGCTCTTCATAAAGTCTTGGTCCTTTAAGTTTCTCAAAAATGCTCATTTTAACTGCAAGTTTTATCAAATTTTCAGTATGTTTAGATATTTTAAATCCCAACTTTTCTGAAAATCTTATGGCTCTTATGGCTCTTGTAGGGTCTTCTACAAAGCTTAAATTATGAAGCACTCTGATTTTTTTATCTTTTATATCTCTTTGTCCACCAAAAAAATCTAAAAGCAAACCAAAATCTTTTGTATTAAGTTTAACAGCCAGAGCATTTATCGTAAAATCTCTTCTGTATAGATCTTTTTTTATAGATGAAGTCTCTACCTTTGGTAAAGCTGCAGGAGACTCATAATATTCTGTTCTGGCAGTAGCAATATCTATGGAGAATCTTTTAACTTCGCCATTTTTTTCAATTTCTATTAAAATCTTGGCAGTGCCAAACCTTCGATGAGGAATTACTTTGCCGTTTATTATTTTTGAAAGTTCTTGAGCAAAAGCTATTCCATCTCCTTCAACTACAATATCTATGTCAGGACTTGGTTTTCTCATAAGGAGGTCTCTTATTGAACCGCCTACTAAATAAACTCCGTATCCCATTTCTTCTGCAAGACTTCCTGCAGTGAGGAGAATTTTATAAATTTCTTCAGGAAGAAACTCTTTCATCAAGTTTGCTACATTTTTTTTAGATTCTTCAATTTCTTCCTTAGGTTTTGAAATCTTGAACTTTCTTATCAGCTCCTCATATAAATTACGCAATATGTCAGTTCTTGTAATAACTCCAACAACTTTATCATCTTTGAGAATTGGAACAAATCTTTGATTAAGTTCAATCATGTTCTTTTCTATTTCCCATAAAGGAGTGTCTTGTTCTGCAGTGTAAGCATCTGTTGTGGCAAAATCTCCAACTCTTGATTTTTTCAGACCGTGAAAAATTGCTTTTTCAACAACGCCTCTTGTAATTACACCAATGTATTTATTGTTTTTAATTACTGGCATGGCATTTATGCCATACTTTGTCATCATATCTTCAACTTCCTTAATTGTTCTGTCCCATTGAACAGAGATTACTGGAGTTGTCATTAAATCTTTTGCGATTTTCTCAGGCTTTACCTGTTGCTTAATAATTTTTATGAGTTCATCAATTAATAAATTAACAGGTCTTTCTTTTAAAGTAGCACTGCCTGCTGCCCAGTGCCCTCCTCCTCCAAATTCACTTAAAATTGAACCCACATCAACCTGTGGAGTGTTACTTCTTCCGATTATCAAAATTTTATCTTCCATCTCAATAATAAGAAAAAGAGCATCTGTGTCAATAAGATCCATTACTTTGTGAGCAATGTGAGAAACATCCTGAGGCTCTTCTTTTACTGCATGGGCAATGTTAACTCTTATTCCATTGATTAAGTATTCCTGCAGTGAATTTAAAAGTTCATTAAGAAGAGATACTTCTTCACGTGAAAGTTCTTCTTTGAGAAATTGAGACACTATATTTAAATTTGCACCTCTTTTTAGCAAATATGCTACTGCTAAAACATCTCTTTCAGTTGTTGATGGAAAGACAAGGCATCCTGTTTCTTCATAAATTCCAAGACAAAGAAGAGTTGCTTCAAGAGGAGTAATAGGAATATTTTTTTTACGAAAGATCTCTGTAAAAAGTGATGCAAGGGCACCAACCTGCTCTGTTATCTCAAAATCTGCCTTTATGTCATCCTCTGTCTTCGGATGATGATCATAAAGATGCACCTTTACTGGCTTTTTTAATAATTGAGCAAGCTCTCCTATCCTATGAACACTTCTTGTATCAACAACTATTAAGGTTTTAACCTTATCTAAATCTATTTCTTTTAATTTTTTTATTTCAAATGGTTTAAAAGTTTCAAAAAAAAGCTTAACCCTCTTTTCCATCGACCCTGGCAATACAATATCTGCCTCTGGATAGAGCTTCTTTGCTGCCATGCAACAGGCAAGGGCATCAAAATCAGCATTAAGGTGAGTTGTTATTATCTGCATTATTTAAGTTCGTTGCTAAGTTCTTTGAAATCAATCATTGCTTGATAATCATAAAGAGTTGAAATAGCTGAAGTGTATGTTTGAATACCAGTTTCTTCAACTGCTGCAATGGGATTTAATCCTCCTACCACTATAATGCCAACACGGTCTATTCCAACAGGAATGTCAAGCAGAGTTTGATTTGGCTCACCAAACACAAGAATTCCCTGAAAGCCTTTTTCCTGCATGGTTGAATAAATCTCTTTTACTTTGTTAAGACATACTGCTGGAATTTCTCTAAAACTTGCAAGAACTCTTCCATAACCGTTTTTTATGGCACCTGAAACATTGGTCATCTTACCTCTTATAAATATTTCCAGCGGATCAAGAGATGTTCCATCATATCTTATAAGAGCACTAAATTTATAAGGCAATCCATCTTTTATTTCAAGGACTCCGCCAAATTTTGAAATAACAGGTATTCCATGTTTTAATAAAATAGCATTAAGAGTAACACTGCATACTGTTCCTATACAAACATGTTCGTCAGGCAAAACAGCTTCATCATCTTTTTCAATAAAAACAATCCTGTTACTCATTACAAGGGATGAATTAAAAACATTTTCCATTGATTTAAGAGCTTTTTTTAGTTTGTTCTTTGGAATGTAACTTAGATTGACAATAATTTTGCCTTTACAGGAATTTATATCAAAATCAGAAAGATAACTCAAAGTTTCAATCTTATTTATTATAAATCCAACTTTTTCAACTGTAATTGCAGTGTCAAGCTCTTGTCTTCCTTTTTCAGTAATAATTCTGCCTTCTTTACCAAAAATTTTTGTTAAGCCTCTTTCATCAAGAATTTTCAGATGATATCTTACTGTTCTTTCTGATAGATTTATTCCATACATCTTAAGCCTTTTTGCAATTTCTTTTGAACCTATTATTTTGTTTTCCTTTGCAAGAATTTTTAAGATAGCAATAAGTGTTCGATTCATAAATCCTCCAGATTTGTTTATTTAAAATTATAACATGGTTGATTTTTATAATGAAAAATTGTTTAAAATATTAAGCTTTTTTTAAATTTTTCAACTCTAAAAGGAGGTTAAAATGGATTTCTTTTTAGCCCTTTTCCCAATTCTTGTGGTTTTAATAGGTATGCTTGTTTTTTATCGTTCAGGGAGTTTTGTTTCTGTAGTAGGATGGATCCTTGCTATGTTTGTAGCGGTTTACTACTTTAAAACTCCATGGAATGTTGTATGGGGTGCTACACTTACTGGAATTGTTAAAGCATTTGGGATCTCACTGGCAGTTATTTTTACAATGTTTTTAATATTTTTAATGAGAGAAACCGGTGCATTAAAGAAAATTATTGATTATGTAAAAGGAATTGCTCGAAACAAAGAAGAACAAACCCTTTTCATCGGAATGGGATTTGGCTCTTTAAGCACATCACTTGGTATGGTAACTCCTGCAATGTTTCCACCGATTTTTTTGTTATTAGGATTTTCTCCTATTGCTGCAATTGGCATAAGCATTCTTTGCTATGACCCTCTTACTTCCTTTGCTCTATTTACAATTCCTCTAACACTGCCTTCAAAAGTTGCAATGGCTTTTGGAATAAAGCCTCCTAACATAGAAAGCCTTAATGATTTTATCTGGGATTATACTTTCAAAGTAACTGTTTTATTGCCTGTAATCTCAGTGATTTTTGCTTTTTTGATGCTCAAAGTTGTTGGAGGTAAAGAAGCTATAAAGAAAAATTGGAAAGCTGCAATGATTTCAGGTCTTATGCTTTCAGTTTCTGCCCTTGTAATTGCCGGTTTCAGAATTCTTCCAGTAGAAATTATAGGAATTATCTCTGGATTGATTACCATGCTCACAGTTTATTTTATTTATCGCAGGAATAACACTCAGGAGCAAAGTAAATCTATTTTTAATAAAGAAGTTTTTATAGCCTGCCTACCATTTATCCTGTTAATAATAATCTCACTCATTGTAAATATCCCCACTATTAAAATGAAACTTGAAAATGTTCTGGGTCAGACTGAAGTAATTAGAATTATTGCTGATAAAAAAGAAGATTTGAACATTCTTGGGAATGTCTGGTTCTGGATAATGGTTGTTTCTTTTATTTCAATATTTATACTTAAACCATCAGGTAAACAATTAAGGAATGTTTTCAAGCTCTGGATAACAAGAATATGGGGACCTTTTCTTGCTTACTCACTTTTCTTTGCTGTGGCATTTATTATGGCATGGTCTGCAATGGAAGTTGTAAATGGAAAGCTTGTCCCATCTCAATATTTTGCCCAGTATAACATGGACAGAATTATAGGAATAACACTTGCAAATGTTTTTGGTCCTGCTTATCCATTCATTGCACCTTTTCTTGGTTTATTTGGTGCATTTGTTGGAGGAAGTGAAACAGCCTCAAATGTTCTTTTTGCAAAAATTCAATGGGAAGCAACTCTTTCAACAGTCGGAGCAAATGCTTTCATGTGGATTTATGCAGCCCATGCAGTTGGTGGTGGAATAGCCTCTGCAATAACTCCTTCTAAGATTACAAATGCTGCTGCTACAATTGGTGTGGGCGGTAGAGAAGAAGCACAGTTTATAAAAGCAGTTTTAGTTCCAGTTTTACTTATGTGTGCCATAACAGGTGCAATGACTATGATAATTGTTTATTTATAAAAAAATGAATTATCATTAATGAATGAAGGCAAAGATTAAGCAAGTTTTTCAGTGCCAAAGCTGTGGATATATTTCACCAAAGTGGATTGGCCGATGCCCTGATTGTGGCGCATGGAACAGCTTTGTTGAGGAAACTATAGAAGCAGGAACTGAAAGAAAAATTTTATCAGAAACTGTTCAGCCTGTTTCCATTAGTTCAATTGAAATTACAGTATCGGACAGATTTTTAACTGGAATTGCAGAACTTGACAGAGTTCTTGGTGGCGGATTAGTTAAAGGCTCTCTTATTCTTATTGGAGGAGACCCTGGTATTGGGAAATCAACACTGCTACTGCAGGCATCCAATAACCTTTCATTGCAGTATGGTAAAGTTCTTTATGTTTCAGCAGAGGAATCTCTTACACAGATAAAACTTAGAGCAGAAAGACTCGGAATTACTTCAGAAGGAATTTTGCTTCTTAGTGAAACCCTTGTTGAGAAAATTATTGAATGTGCAAAAGAAACTCAACCAGCTACACTAATTGTTGATTCAATTCAGACAGTTTACACTGAAGAAGCAGTTTCAGCACCTGGTTCTGTAAGTCAGATTAGAGATTCCGCAGCAAAATTTATGAATTTTGCAAAATCCACAGGGATTCCTGTCTTTCTAATCGGTCATGTCACAAAAGAAGGAGCAATAGCAGGTCCAAGAGTGCTTGAGCATCTTGTGGATACAGTTCTTTATTTTGAAGGAGACAGGGGATATGCCTATAGAATCCTGAGAAGTGTAAAAAACCGTTTTGGTCCAACCAATGAAATAGGTGTTTTTGAGATGACTTCACAGGGACTTACAGAGGTTGAAAATCCTTCTTTAATTTTTCTTTCTGAACATGGAGTGTCAAGTGGTTCAGCCATTACAGCAACAATTGAAGGAACAAGAGCAATTCTCACTGAAATACAAGCACTGGTTTCACCTTCACAGTTTGGAATGCCAAGAAGAAATTTTATTGGAGTTGATTATCAGAGAGTAAATCTTTTAATTGCTGTTATTGAAAAACGCGGGAAAGTAAATCTTGCCAGTGCAGATATATTTGTAAATGTTGTTGGAGGATTAAAAATTACAGAGCCTGCTTCGGATTTAGCAATAATTTCTGCCATTGTTTCCTCTTTTAGAGATATGCCTTTGCCTGATAGAACTGTTATTTTTGGTGAAGTTGGATTAAGTGGCGAGATTCGTGCAATATCTCAAACTGAGTTAAGATTAAAAGAAGCCTCCAGAATAGGTATGAAAAGAGCAATTATCCCTAAAAGCAATCTTGAAAGGCTTAAAGAAGATTATGATCTAAACATAAAAGGAGTGACATCAATTAATGAACTTATTGAGGTTATTAACAGTTAGTCTGGTTATTTTTTTATTTTCTGGTTGTGCAGAAAAGAAACCAGAGATTTTGAAAGAGTTTTATGCTGAGGATGTAAAGGATTTTATAAAAAAAATGCAGAATTATCAGGGCATTGAAAGCTCCTTAGCTATTGATTATGAAAGCAAAGGAAATTTTCTCAGTGGAGATGCTTTACTTAAAATTAGTAAAAATGAAACACTTCTTCGCATTTACTATATGGGCTTTCCTGCAGGTGAAATTTATGAAAAAAATGAAGAAGTATCATCAACCCTACTAATAGAAAAAGATAAGGTAAAGCAAATTTTAACCGGGGTAAGAAAGGGTTTTATGTGGTGGATTGGTGATTTTGAGATTGGAGAAAAAGACAATAATTTTATTTTGAAGGAAAAAAATAGTGACAGACAAGTATTGCTAAATAAAAAAGGATTTATGCCTGTAAGTCAGAGTTTTACCTTTGAAAATCAGCAAATTTTAATAACTTATAATGACTTTAAACAGTTTCAGACTGAAGATAAAACTAACCTCATAATGCCTTCCAGAATTATTGTTTATTACAAAAATAGAACCTTAAAAATCAACATAGAAAAATTAAAACTGATAAATGGCTAAAAAAAAGCTCGGGCAGCATTTTTTAAGAAATAAGGAGATTCTTCAAAGAATTGTCAATGTTGCAGAAATTGAGCCTCAGGACAAAGTTGTTGAAATTGGTGCAGGAATGGGCGATTTAACAGCATTGTTAATTGAGCAGGCGAGGGAAGTTATAGCAATTGAAATTGATCCAGCGCTTTTTAGAATTTTAAAAGAAAGATTCCGTCAAAGACAAAATTTGAAGCTATTCAATCAGGATGCTCTCAAGTTTCCCTATGAAGAGATTGGACAGTTTAAAGTTGTTGCTAATATTCCCTATTACATAACAAAACCTATAATTTTCAGATTAATTGAAGTGAGAAATCTTATTTCAATGACTCTTACTGTGCAGAAAGAAGTTGCCCAGAGGTTTATTGCAGTTCCTGGTTCAAAAGCATACTCTGCTTTAAGCATTATTGTCCAGTATTATACGACTGCTGAAATAAAATTTTATATTCCTGCAAAATTTTTTAGCCCTCCACCAGAGGTTGAATCAGCAGTAATTAAAATTCAAAGAAGAACTGAGCCAGCTGTAAAAGTAGCTGATGAAAAAATATTTTTTAAAATCGTTAAATCAGCCTTTGGCCAGCGCAGAAAGATGATAGCCAACTCTTTAAAATCAGTCGTTGATGAACCTAAGGAATTTCTAAATAAAATCGGCATAAATCCCTTAAAAAGAGCAGAAGAGCTTTCAATTGAGGATTTTGCTTACATTACTAATGAACTTTGCAAATTTTGCAAAAAATAATGCAAATTTTGCAAAAAAAAGGCAACAGTTTCATATAAAACCTCATAAAATCAATATATTTCAATTCTGGCATGGTAATTGATATTTAAAAGAAGTAAAGAAAAGTCACAAAAAGGAGGTGAAAGAAATGAAAAAGTTTTTAACGGTATTTGCATTACTAACAGCACTAACAGTATTTGCAGGTGTATCTTTTGCGCAGCGAGGAATGGGTCCTCAGTATCCAATAGGAGTTGATTCAGCTAAGGCGCAACAGTATTGCAAGGAAATTCAACCACTTTATCAGAAGGATTTACAGCTAAGGGGTGAGCTTTTGACCCTCTGGGCACAGCCAAACCCTGATTGGAATGCAATCAAACACAAAGAACAGGAAAGAGCAAGTTTAAAAGTGGAGATGCACAAAAAAGCCTATGAAATGGGACTTCCCTATGCACCAGCCGGGAAAAGAGGATTAAACATCAGAAGAATCTGTGGATGGTAAAAATCAAGGGGGCTTGTGCCCCCTTTTTTAAGGATTAATGCAATGAAATGGAGCATAGTTATAATGATTTTTCTGATAACCATAGGACAGATTGCAGAAGCTCAGGAATGGGAAGAAAGTTATGATCCAAACACAGAGATTGCTATTAAGGGGAAAATTGCTGAAATTATTTATAGAGATTATGGACCTGTGGTAATAGGAATTACAAAGCATGATAAAATCTACAATATTATTACAGCACCGAGATGGTATATTGAACAGGAAAAAATAGAATTCAATCTTGGAGATGAGGTGGTTGTTCATGGCGCTAAGTTTTTTTCCAAAAAGGGTGAGCTTTTTATTATTGCAAGATCAATCCATAATATATCAACAGCCAAAATTTATTCATTCCGCGATGAGAATATGAAGCCTTGCTGGAGTGGAGGAAGACAGCACAAAAAGAGATACTGGAAGTTTATTCCTCAATAGCTGCCTTCTCTGTGGCCTCAACCATTCCTTCACTTTCTTCTTTACCAATAAGTCTGTCCATATCAAGAAGAATAATAAGTCTGTCTTCAAGTTTTGCAATTCCCCATATAAATTCTGAACTTACAGAATAAGTCATAGCTGGAGGTGGTTCAACGATGTCAGTGGATATTCTTAGAACTTCAGAGACCGAGTCAACAATCAATCCAATAGTTATACCCTGAATATCCATTATCATAATTCTTTGTTTTGCTGTTTCTTCTTCCTCAGGAAGTCCAAATTTTTTTCTCAGACTAACAACAGGAATAACCTTCCCACGAAGATTTATAACGCCTTCAACATAGTATGGAGCATTTGGAACTCTTGTAATTTCTTTCATTCTGTTTATTTCCTGAACTTTGAGAATATCAACAGCATACTCTTCACCACCAAGAGTAAATGTAACAAGCTGGAGAATTTTTGTATCTCCACCTGCTTTTTTCTCACTTACTACCAGTGCTGTGTCCATCTTACCCTCCATAGACTTTTTTAGTGAATTATAATGAAGTGTAACCTATTTGTCAATAACAATTCAATTTTCTAAAAATGCCGATAGAAAATGTCATTTCTATCTAATGTTAGGTAATCCTGAAGGACAGAAGTGCTTTCTGAAGACTCCTCGCTACCCTGAGAACAGGTCCATCGGGCAGTTTCAGGAATCCCCTTGCATTGTTGACTAAACTAAGACTGTTAAGCATAATAAAAAAGTGAAATTTTTAATGCTTTCAAAGATTATTGCTACAGTTTTTTTTATTGGATACTGTCCTTTTGCACCTGGTACAGTGGCTTCTGCTTTTGCAATGGCTCTTTTATGGATTTTTAAACCCCATGATACGATTATGTTATCAATGTTACTGAGTTCATTTATTCTGGGAACAATTTCTTCAGAAAAAGTGGCAAAGCATCTGGGTATTAAAGATCCTTCCTGCATTGTTATAGATGAGTTTGCAGGCTATCTTACAGCAGTTATGTTTCTTCCGTTAAACTTGAATGTTCTGATTGCAGGATTTGTGCTTTTCAGGTTTTTTGATATTATAAAACCTCCTCCTATAAGGCAGGCTGAAAGAATAGATGGTGGATTTGGTATCATGATTGATGATTTTCTGGCAGGACTTCTTAGCAATCTTTTAATAAGAATTTTTCTTCTGTTATGATATTTTATGCGTCTTTTTATAGCAATAGAACTTCCTCAGCAAGTTAGAGAATTTCTTGCAGACTTGACTAATTTCAAATCATCAATTGATGGAGTTAATATTGTTCCGAAAGAAAATTTTCATATTACATTAAAATTTCTTGGTGAAGTTGAAGAAAAAATTATCCCTTCTTTAACATCCACTTTGAAATCCTTATCAAATGAGTTTTCTAATTTTACATTGAAAATTACTACTCCTGGAGTTTTCCCGGATAAAATAAAACCAAGAGTCATATGGATTGGCACAGAAAATACAGAGATACTTAAGAGATTAACAAAAAGGATTGACGAGGAGACTTCCAGTCTTGGTTTTCAAAGGGAAGAAAGACAGTTTAAGTCTCACATAACCTTAGCAAGAGTGAAGAATTACAGGAATGGGAAATATTTTTTTGAGAAGATTTTAAAGAAATTTTCTGAAAAGTCTTTTGATTTTCAATTTGAGGTTAAAGAGTTTGTTTTAATGAAAAGCATATTGACTCCAAAAGGTTCAATTTATTCAGTTTTGGAGAGATTTCCTTTGCTCAAATAGTTTAATGGTATAATAAAAAAAAGCTTAAGAGGTGATTTATGAATAAGGAGAAATTAAAGGCATTGGAGATTGCTATATCCCAGATTGAGAGAAATTTTGGCAAGGGCGCAATAATGCGTCTTGGAACAAAGGCTCAAGCAGAAGGAATAAGTGTAATTCCTACAGGTTCAATATCCCTTGATATAGCAACAGGTGTTGGAGGATATCCACGCGGAAGAGTTATAGAAATTTTTGGGCCTGAATCTTCAGGTAAAACAACCCTTGCACTCCATGCAATTGCAGAAGCTCAGAGGCTTGGAGGTGTTGCAGCATTTATAGATGCTGAGCATGCCCTTGATGTGAATTACGCTTCAAAATTAGGTGTTGATGTGGAAAATTTACTAATAAGCCAGCCTGATACTGGAGAGCAAGCTCTGGAAGTAACAGAAACCCTTGTCCGAAGCGGAGCAGTTGACATTATTGTTATTGACTCAGTTGCTGCTCTTGTTCCAAAGGCTGAAATTGAAGGAGAAATGGGAGATTCTCTTCCAGGTCTTCAGGCAAGGCTTATGAGTCAGGCTTTAAGAAAGCTTACAGCAGCTATATCAAAGTCTCAGACAGTTGTTATTTTCATAAATCAGCTCAGACAGAAAATTGGAGTAATGTTTGGAAATCCAGAGACAACTCCTGGAGGAACCGCACTAAAATTTTATGCTTCAATGAGGCTGGATATAAGAAAAACAGACACATTAAAAGAAGGACAGGATACAACAGGTGGTAGAGTAAGAGTTAAAATTGTGAAAAATAAAGTAGCACCGCCATTCAAAGAGGCTCACTTTGATATTTACTTTAATGAAGGAATATCAAAGACAGGCGAGGTTCTTGATCTTGCAGTGGAAAAAGGAATTATTGAAAAATCTGGAGCATGGTACAGTTACAACGGAACAAGATTTGCTCAGGGTAGAGAAAATGCTAAAGAATATTTAAAAAGTCATCCAGAAATCTTCAATGAAATTTATTCCAAAGTTATGGATGCTTATGGATTAAAGCCAAAGGTCATAGAAGGTGAAAAATCGGAACAATGAAGTATTAAAATGTGCATTGAGGTTAATTACAAAAAAAGATAGAACAGAGGCTGAATTAAGAGATAGACTTTACAGAAAAGGATTTTCTCAAATGGATATTGATGATGCGGTTGCCTATTTAAAGCAGAATGGATTTATAGATGACAGTAGATTTATCCAGAAAGCAGAAAAAATTGCACAAGACAGATTTCTTGGTAATATGGGTTTAAAAAACTACTTTACAAGAAGGGGCATTGATAAAGAATTACTTGACAGCATTCCGGAAATAGACGAATTTTCCCTTGCTCAGAAACTTATCCAGAGAAAAATTCATTTAATAAAAAATGATCCAGAGGATAAAAAAATGGCTAAAATAGCAGGATTTCTTCTCAGAAGAGGATTTTCATGGGACACTATAAATAAATTTTTGAATGAAAAATTCCCCGGAGATATAGAGTCTCAAGACAATGACAATTTAAAGGAGGAGTTGAAATGAGAGTTTTAATTGCTTTGTTTATCGCGTTATTTATATTTGGATGTGCTTCGCAGGGTGTTAGATATACCTATGATGAGATTAAAAATTATCCACCAGAGATTCAGGAAAGAATTACAAAAGGAGAGATAGCACTTGGGATGACAAAGGAGCAGGTAAGACTTGCATGGGGGAATCCTTCTTCTGTAAGGGTTCTTACACCTGAGAAAGGAAAGCAAAGAGAAGAATGGATTTATTCTTCTTCTTTAGGACTTTTAAAATCAAGGCTTATTTTTGTTGATGGCAAGCTCACCTACATAATAAGCAATGAGCAGAGAATAATAGGTGAGGAGTAGTAAATGCAAAGTTTTGAAATAAGGAATCTATTTCTGGACTACTTTGTTTCCCATGGACATGAACATGTAAAGAGTTCTCCACTCATTCCTAAGGATGACCCCTCATTGTTATTTACAAATGCAGGTATGGTTCAGTTTAAAAGAGTCTTTCTTGGTGAAGAACAGAGACCTTACAGTAGAGCCACCAGCTGTCAGAAATGTATGCGTGCAGGTGGAAAACACAGTGATCTTGAAAATGTTGGATTTACAGCAAGACATCATACTTTCTTTGAGATGCTTGGTAATTTTTCCTTTGGAGATTATTTTAAAAGGGAAGCAATATTTTTCGCATGGCAACTTTTAACAGAACATTTTAGACTTCCGAAAGAAAAACTCTGGGTTTCAATCTATAAAGACGATGATGAAGCTGCAGATATATGGGAGAAAGAAGTAGGCATGCCAGTTGAAAGAATAGTGCGCCTTGGTGAAAAAGATAATTTCTGGCAGATGGGAGATACAGGTCCATGTGGACCATGCTCTGAGATAATAATTGATCAGGGTGAGGATTTTGGATGCGGAAAGCCTGACTGTTCTGTAGGATGTGACTGTGACAGATTTCTTGAGTTGTGGAATCTTGTTTTTATGCAATACAACAGAGATGAAGAGGGGAAATTGACAGCCCTTCCTAAGCCAAGTATTGATACAGGAATGGGACTTGAAAGAATTACAGCAGTTCTACAGGGGAAGAAAACAAATTTTGATACAGACCTTTTTCAGCCAATTATTTCTGAAATTTGTTCTGTTTTAAATGTAAGCTACGGTAGGGAAAGGAAAACTGATGTTTCAATAAAAGTTATTGCAGACCACATAAGAGCTTCCACATTTTTGATAGCTGAAGGACTCATTCCTTCCAATGAGGGAAGAGGCTATGTTTTAAGAAGAATTATAAGGAGGGCATTGAGACACATTAAGCTACTTCAGTATGATAGAGTGGCTTTTTATAGATTTGTTGAACCTGTTATAGAAAGTCTTGGAACAATTTATCCTGAGATTGTTTCTGAAAGAAAAAGAATTGAAAAGATCATAAAAGTGGAGGAAGAAAGATTTCTTAGAAGCCTTGAAAGGGCACAGCAGATTTTTGATGAGATTCTTGAAAATCTTAAGAAATCAGGTTCAAAGGTTCTTCCCGGAGAAGAAATCTTCAGACTCTATGATACTTTTGGTTTGCCTTTTGATTTAATAAAGGAAATGGCACAAGATTCTTGCTTGGAGCTTGATGAGATAGGTTTTCACAGACAGTTGAATAAACAGCGTGAGCGGGCAAGAGCAGCTTCAAAGGCTCAGGAAATCGGAATAGATGAAGTATATAAAGAGTTAAGAAGCGGGAATCATGATTTTAAATTTACGGGTTACACTGATTATGAAGCAGAAACAATCATTCATGCCATCATAAAAAATGGAAAGACTGTGAAGATACTTGAAAAAGGCGAAGAAGGAGAAGTTTTCCTCTATGAAACGCCCTTTTATGCAGAATCAGGTGGACAGGTAGGAGACACAGGGATAATAATTTCAGGCTCAGGTAAGGCAGAGGTTTTTGATACCAAGAAGATAGCAGGACTTCACTGTCATAAAGTAAGAGTTATTGAAGGAAGCATAAAAAAGGATGAAAAAGTTTTTGCAAAGATTGACATAGAAAGAAGAAAGGCAATTGCGAGAAATCACACAGCAACTCATCTTCTTCACGCTGCCTTAAGAGCTGTTCTCGGGGAGCATGTAAAGCAGGCTGGAAGCCTTGTTGCACCAGACAGACTTCGTTTTGATTTTACCCATTTTGATGCTTTGAGTGACGCTGAGTTACAGGAAATTGAAAGCATTGTCAATGAAAAAATACTTGAAAATTTACCTGTCATAGTAGAGGTAAAATCCCTTAATGAGGCTTTGAATGAGGGGGTTATAGCCCTTTTCGAAGATAAATATGAAGATACTGTCAGGGTTGTAAAAATTCTCGGATTCAGTAAAGAACTTTGCGGTGGCACTCACTGTAAATCTACTGGTGAAATAGGAAGTTTTTATATTATTTCAGAAAGCTCTGTTGCCTCGGGAATCAGAAGGCTGGAAGCTGTCACAGGAGTCTCTGCCCTTGAATATGCTAACAGATATAGAGAGCAGATAAAAAATATCTCTCAAATTCTTAAATCAGCAGAACCTGTAAAAGCAATACAAAGACTTATTAATGAATTAAAGTCAAAGCAACAGGAAATTGAAGCCTTGAAGGACAAACTCTTAAGTCACAGTATTGACGGATTTGTAAAACAGGCAAGAGACATAGACGGAGTTAAAGCACTGGCAGTAAAACTTGAAGGGGTTGATACAAAATCCTTAAGAGCACTTTCAGACAAACTTAGAGAAAAACTGCATCCAGCAGTAATTTTACTTGCATCAAAGACTGATGGGCAGGGGATTCTGATTCTTTCAGTTACAAAAGATGCTACAAGTAAATATGATGCTGGAAAACTTTTAAAAAACATAACTCAGGCTGTTGGTGGTAAAGGTGGGGGAAGGGCTGATTCTGCTCAGGGTGGATGTCCTGATGCTGCAAGCATTGACAAAGCAGTAGAAATATTTTATGAATTAATTAAACAACATTGAACCCTTGAACAATTGAACTATTTAATAAGGAGGAAAAAATGGCATTACAGGATTTGTTTAAAAATATGATTTTTGCCTGTCTTGGAATGCAGGAAATACTTAAAGAATTTCTCAATGACCTTGTAAAAAGAGGCAAGATGAGCGAGTCTGAGGCTGCAAAAATAATTAATGAATTCATCTCAAAATCTGAAGAAGCAAAGGAGGGCTTTAAAGAAAACTTTAAAGAAATGATTCAAAAGACACTTCAGGGGATGAATTTAGCAACAAAAGATGAGATTGAAAACATGAAAGCTCTGATAAATGAAATGAATCTAAGGATTACAAAGATTGAAGAAAAATTGAAAGAATAATTGAAAATCTATTATGGATAAACCCGATATTTTAAGAAAGATCCCGTCAGTTGACAGAATTCTAAAGAATGAAAAAATAAAAGTTCTCTTTAAAGAATATTCTTACTCACTGGTCAGGGAAGCAGTAAGAAAGGTTCTTGATAGTTTGAGAGCTAAGGTTTTAAAAGGCAATGTTTTAGAGATTGATGAAGACAGCATAATTGAAAAGATAAAGAATTCTTTAAATAAAAAGTATTCTCTTCAGCCTGTTATAAATGCAACAGGAGTTGTGATTCATACAAATCTTGGAAGAGCAATACTTCCAGAAGAGGCAATAAAACATGTTGTTGAAATTGCGCAAAGTTATTCAAATCTTGAGTATGATTTAGAAAAAGGGCAGAGGGGCAAACGATATGTTCACATAGTTGATGCTGTTAGAAAAATTGTGAATGTAGAATCAGCTGTTGTTGTAAATAATAATGCAGGTGCAGTTTTCCTTTGTCTTAACACACTTGCTAAAGATAAAGAAGTTGTCGTTTCTCGTGGAGAACTCGTTGAAATAGGAGGTTCTTTTAGAATTCCGGATGTTATGGCTCAATCAGGTGCCATCTTAAGGGAAGTGGGAACAACAAATAAAACCAGATTAAGCGATTATGAAAGAGCAATAAATGAAAATACAGCCCTGTTACTGAAAGTGCACAGATCAAATTTTAAGATTATCGGCTTTACCGAAGAAGTTTCAGTAAAAGAACTATGTGAACTTGGAAAACAGAGAGGAATTCCGGTAATGGTTGATCTTGGCAGTGGATGTTTTATTGATTTAAAAAAATACGGCTTTTATGGAGAACCTTCAGTTCAGGAAGTGGTAGATGAAGGAGCTGATATTGTTACTTTCAGTGGAGATAAACTTCTCGGAGGAGCGCAGGCAGGATTTATAATTGGCAAATCTGCGCTTATCGAACGAATATCAAAAAATCCTCTTATGAGGGCATTAAGAGTTGATAAACTTACGCTTGCAGCTGTTGAGGCAACTTTAATGTTTTATCTTGATGAAAAAGAAGCTATTGAAAAAATTCCCACATTGAGAATGATTCTTGAACCACCAGAAAAAATTAAAAGAAGAGCAGCTAAGATATTGAAATTGTTTAAAAAGCACGGAATTGAGGCAATGCTCAAAGAAGATGTATCAATGCCAGGTGGAGGCTCACTTCCTGAAAGTGGAGTTAAAACCTATGTTATTGCTATCAGGACAGATAAGCCTGATGAATTCTCAGGAAAATTAAGACAAACTCAGCCTCCAGTTATTGGGAGAATAAAGGAAGATTTTGTTATTTTTGATGCGAGAACCATACAGGAAAGAGAAATTCCATTGCTTGTGAAAGCTGTAAAACAAATCATGGAATAATGTTTATATGAACCTTAGAAAACAATATGAGGAAATAGAAAAAAGTGTTCTACATCCCAGGGCATGTTTAAGCTGTCAAACAAAGGGAAGGCTGAAGTCTGAACCAGAGGATGATATTAGAACAGCCTTTCAGCGTGACAGAGACAGAATTATTCACAGCAAAGCTTTTCGCAGGCTGAAGCATAAAACTCAGGTTTTCTTTTCTCCTCAGGGTGACCACTATAGAACCAGACTAACTCATGTGCTTGAAGTTTCTCAAATTGCCAGAACAATTGCAAGAGCCTTAAGACTTAATGAAGACCTTACAGAAGCCATTGCACTTGGGCATGATCTGGGACACACTCCTTTTGGACATGCAGGAGAAGCAATCCTCAGAGAACTTCATCCAGGAGGATTTGAACATTATGAGCAGAGTTTGAGAGTAGTTGATGTTCTTGAGAAAAATGGACAAGGACTTAATCTTACATTTGAAGTAAGGGACGGAATACTTAAACATTCAAAAGGTAGGGGAAAGATCTTAAGTGACGAGCCAGTGACTCTTGAAGGTCAGATCGTTAGAGTAGGAGATGTTATTGCCTATCTGAACCATGACATTGATGATGCACTGAGAGCTGGAATTATCAAAAAAAATGATATTCCGCAAAAGTTTTTAAAATTTTTTGGTGATAGACATTCAAAGAGAATTGATAAGATGGTCAGAGATGTTATTTTTACCACTATAAAAGAAGATTATAAAAAAATCTCCATGTCTTATGAAATGGAAGAAATGGTTTCTGAATTTAGAGATTTTCTTTTTGAAAAAGTTTATTACAATGAGCGGGTTATTCAGGAATTTAAAAAAGCAAAGAGAATACTTGAAAGTCTTTATAATTATTACCTTGAAAATCCTCAAGCAATAGATGCTCAGGGTCTTGAAGAAAAGGAACTTCACAGAAAGATATGTGATTTTATTGCAGGAATGACAGACAGATATGCCCTTTATACCTTTGAAAAAATATTTATACCCAAGAGCTGGGCAGTCCAATGATTGAAGGGATTGGTGTTGATATTGTTTCCGTTGAAAGAATAAAAAAAATATACGAAAGATTTGGAAGAAAATTTTTAGATAGAGTTTTTACTGAAGGAGAGATTGCTTACAGCTTTAGTTATTCAAATCCTTTCTGCCATCTTGCAGCTCGTTTTGCTGTAAAAGAAGCAGTGATTAAGGCACTGAAAAAACCTTCAGGTTTAACTTTAAAGCATATTGAAGTAAAAAACAATTCTGATGGTTCACCAGAGGTTAAAATAGAAGGATTGAATAGGAAAATTTTTGTATCCCTCTCTCATGAAAAAAAATACACTGTAGCAATGGTTATTATTATTTAGCTTTAATTCCTCATGGGGCAATGAGGGAAAAAGTTAGACAGGGAAGCGGAAGAAATCCTTTCAAGAAAGGCATTTTAAGAAATTATGTAAGCCTGTTATCAAATGCAAAACTTAAAATCTTCATGCTATAATACTTTTCATGGGTAAAAAAAGAGGATACTTTGGAGAGTATGGAGGCCGCTTCGTCCCTGAAACCTTAATGCCTGCACTTGAAGAGCTTGAGAGAGCTTTTCAAAGGGCAAAAAGAGATAAAAATTTTAATGCTGAATTTGAAGCCTTACTTAAAGACTATGTGGGGCGACCGACACCTCTTTACTTTGCCAAGAGATTAACTGAATATCTTGGTGGAGCAAAGATATATCTAAAAAGAGAAGATCTTGCCCATACAGGTGCTCACAAAATAAACAATGCTCTTGGGCAGGCACTGCTTGCAAGAAGATTAATGAAAAAACAAAGAATTATTGCTGAAACAGGAGCAGGGCAACATGGTGTAGCTACTGCAACAGGTGCTGCGCTTGCCGGACTAAGCTGTGACATATACATGGGAACTGAGGATATAAGAAGGCAAAAGCTCAATGTCTTCAGAATGAATCTTCTTGGTGCAAGGGTTATTCCAGTTGATACAGGTTCAAAAACCTTAAAGGATGCCATAAATGAAGCCTTAAGAGACTGGACCACAAATGTGCGGACAACTCATTATGTTTTAGGCACTGTTTTTGGTCCTCATCCTTATCCACTTCTTGTTAGATATTTTCAAAGTGTTATTGGTAGAGAGGCAAAAAGGCAAATAATTCAAAAAGAAGGCAAACTTCCCGATGTTTTAGTTGCCTGTGTTGGAGGTGGAAGTAACTCCATAGGACTTTTCAGTGCTTTCTTGGGGGATAAAGATGTAAAAATGATTGGTGTTGAAGCAGGTGGTAAAGGTATTGATACAGGGCTTCATGCAGCAAGATTTGCAGGAGGAGCAAAGGGAATTTTTCAGGGTTGCCTTAGCTATGTTCTTGAAAATGAAGATGGAAATATTCTTGAAACTCACTCTGTAAGTGCAGGCCTTGATTATGCCTCTGTTGGTCCTGAACATGCCTATCTAAAAGACACAGGCAGGGTAAACTATACATACGCAACAGATGATGAAGCTTTAGAAGCATTTGAGCTTTTAAGCAGACTCGAAGGAATTATTCCTGCTTTGGAGTCTGCCCATGCAGTGGCCTGGGCAGTAAGGATTGCACCTGAGATGCCAAAAGATTCAATAATTATTGTAAACCTCTCTGGAAGAGGAGACAAGGATGTTCAGGAAGTAGCGAGGATAAAAGGAATATCTTTATGAATGGGTTTGCTGTTAGAAAAAAGCTTGAATATATAAAAAAACAAGGCAAAAAAGCATTTATACCCTACATTATGGCAGGAGATCCCAGCCTTGATGAGACTGCAAAGAGGCTAAAGCTTTTAAGTGAGGCTGGTGCTGACCTTATTGAACTTGGTGTGCCTTTTACAGATCCTCTTGCTGACGGACCAACAATACAGAGAGCAGCAGAACGGGCATTAAACTCTGGTGTAACTCTAAGAAAAATAATCAGTTTTCTACACGATTTCAAGGGGAGCATAGATACACCCATAATTTTAATGACCTATTTAAATCCTGTTTTCCGATACGGAATAGAAAAGTTTTTTCAGGATGCAAGCAAAGCCAGTGTGTCAGGAGTAATTTTCCCTGACCTTACAGTGGATGAATCGGAAATTTATAGACATTTTGCTAAAGCATACGGTATTGATACAATTTTCCTCGTAGCACCCACATCAACTCCAGAAAGAGTTAAAAAAGTTGTAAAAGCTTCAACTGGGTTTGTTTACTATGTGTCAATAACAGGCATAACAGGCACTGAACTCAGACTTGACAACACTTTCACTGAGCATATAAATTTCGTTAAAAGTTTTAGAAAACCTGTTTGCGTAGGTTTTGGAGTCAGTGAACCTCAGCAGGCTAAATATGTAGCCCAATTCGCTGATGGAGTAATTGTGGGAAGTGCCATTGTAAAGATTTTTCATGAAGTGCCTGAAAAGGCTTATGATTTTATTAAATCACTCAGAGAGGCAATAAATGGCATGGTTTAAAAGAAAAGAACCAAAAATAGAGAAAAAGGTAAAAATTCCTGAAGGATTGTGGGTAAAATGTGAAAACTGTAAAGAAATAATTTATCGCAAAGAGCTTGAGAACAATTTTAAGGTTTGCCCTAAATGTCAGTATCACTTTAGAATTTCAGCAAAAGAAAGAATTTCCCTTATAACAGACAACGGAACCTTTATAGAATTAGACCCTGAACTTAAAAGTCCTGATCCTCTTGACTTTAAAGATACGATGCCATATAAAGGAAGGCTTATTGAAAATGAAAAAAAGACAGGGCTCAAAGAAGCAGCCATTTATGGTGATGCAAAAATCAATGGAAGAGATGTAGTAATCGCTGTTCTTGATTTTTCCTTCATGGGTGGAAGCATGGGAACAGTTGTTGGAGAAAAAGTAACAAGAGCTGCTGAGAGAGCATTGGAGCGAAGAGTTCCTTTAATTATCGTATCTTCATCTGGTGGAGCAAGAATGCAGGAAGGAATGTTTTCATTGATGCAGATGGCTAAAACAGCACAGGCAATAGGTAAACTTAAAGAAGCAGGCATACTTTATATTTCTGTATTAGCTGATCCCACTTTTGGAGGTGTAACTGCATCTTTTGCTATGCTTGGTGACATAATCATTGCAGAGCCCCGCAGTCTTATAGGCTTTGCAGGACCGAGGGTTATTCAAGAAACAATAAAACAGCAACTTCCCGAAGGATTTCAGAGAGCCGAGTTTTTGCTTGAACACGGAATGGTTGATATTGTTGTAGAAAGAAAAGAATTAAAAAGTACTATTTATAAGCTAATTGAAATTATTATGCCAGCATCAAGCTCCTATAATCTTAATAATTCGTCTAACCTTCCTCAGGACAGTGTTTCTGAAGTATGACAGAGACAAAGAAATATAAAGAATTGATAAACGAACTTTATAGAAAAAGAACAAATGGCATAAAGTTTGGTCTTGAAAGAGTCTTCTCAGTGTTGGAAAAGCTTGGCAATCCCCATCAAAGTTTTAAATCAATTCATATTGCAGGTACAAATGGAAAAGGCTCTGTTTCTAAAATAATTTACACTCTTTTAAGGACGCACGGATTAAATACAGGACTTTTCACTTCTCCGCATCTTACAAGATTTACAGAGAGAATAATTGTTAATGATAGAGAAATTTCTGAAGATGAAGTTGTAAGATTAATTGAAAAAATTAAACCTTTTGCAGAGGAGCTTACTTTTTTTGAATATGTTACTATAATGGCTTTTCTTTACTTTAAAGAAAAAAACATTGAATACGCAGTCCTTGAGACAGGTATGGGAGGAAGGCTTGATGCTACAAATGTGGTAACACCTGTTATTTCTGTAATTACCAGTATTGGACTTGATCATCAGGATTTTCTCGGAGCTGATATAAGCTCTATTGCAAGAGAAAAGGCAGGGATTATAAAAAAAGGAGTTCCTGTTGTTACATCAAAGCAAAATCCTTATGCAGAACAAGAGATTTATAAAAAAGCCAGTGAACTCGGCTGTTCAGTCTTTACATATGGGAAAGAGTTTTCAGCTGAGCTTAAATCAATTGATTTAGATGGAATTAGCTTTGTTTTTCAGGCTTCAGGCTTCAAGATTCAGCCTTTAGCCTTATTTTTACCTCTTACAGGACCTCATCAACTTGAAAATGCCTCTGTAGGATTAAAAGCTTTTATGAGCGTATATCCTCAATGGAATGAAAATTTTATTAAAGAAGGACTTAAAAATGTCAGATTACAGGGAAGACTTGAAGTTGTATCAAAGCAACCTCTTATAATCTTTGACATAGCCCATAATCCACCTGCTGCGGAGGCTTTAGTAAAATCACTAAAAGCTCTTACAGATGAAAGACCTGTGATAGTTTTTGGGATGATGCGAGATAAAGATGTATCAGGATTTATTGATTGTTTTAAAACTTATGCTCATAAAATAATCTTTACAGTGCCTCACTATGAAAGAGCTATCACATATGAAGAATTAAATCAAAATTGTACTTCAATGATTGATTTCTTTGTGCCTAACCCGACAGAAGCTTTTAAAAAGGGGCTTTCCATATGTAAAAATAACCATAAGTTCCTTCTTTGCACAGGCTCAACTTATTTAATAGGTGAACTGAAAGAGTATCTTGGTGAGAAAACATTGCATAGAAGACTTGGAGAGCTTACATGAAATATAACACAGGCAGATTCAAAAGCTGGTTAATAATGAGTTTATTGATCGCTTTAACCATTTTTTTAAATGTTTCTGCTTTATTCGCTATGGAGATAATCTCTGACACACTGGAACGATTTGAAAAAGACAAAAAAATCATTGCAATCGGCGATGTTTATATGAGTGATGGAACTTTTGATCTTAAAGCTCAGAAAGTAATTTATTATGAAAACACTGCTGATATAGAAGCCTATGGAGACCTTTATTATGATGACGATGAAATTACTACCTGGGCAGAGGAAGGAAAATTTAACAGAGACAAAAAAACAGGTTTTTTAAAAAATGCCCTTCTTCACATAAAAAAACAGGATATGTGGATAAAAGCTAAAGAAATTGAAAGATTAAGTGAAATAAAATATAAGGCAAAAAAAGCTACATTCTCCACATGTGAACCAGAGCCAGACAGTGCTCAACCATGGTGTTTTACAGGAGAGTTTGTTGACCTTATAGTTGATGATTCATTAACATCAAAAATCACAACTTTTAAAGTAAAAGATGTGCCCATTCTTTTTACTCCAGTGTTTTGGGGACCAGGAGGAAAAACTAAAAAGTCAGGTTTTTTACCATTAAAATTCGGAAACTCAAATACTCGTGGATTTCGTTTCAGTCCTGCTTATTATCTTGTAATTGACAGCAATAAAGATGCAACATTTTATATTGACTATTTTTCAAAAATCGGGGTTGGCAAGGCAATTGAATACAGATACCTTGACTTTGACACAAAAGGAATGTGGTATGCCTATCAGATTAAAGATAGAAAACTTAACAAAGATTATATTGAATTAAGAGGAATTCATCTTCAAAGATTTAAAAACTTTGACTTGCTTGTAGATTTAAACTATGTTAATAAAAATGACTTTTACAGGGAATACGGGGATGTTCGTTCAGCTTCCAATACATTTCTTTTTAAAGAATACGGCAAAGACCTTTCAGCAAGATATGATAGATTTTTACAGTCCTCTGTAGAGCTTTCTGTTCCTGGAGTTCAATCAAGATTTTATTTACTTGGACAGGGATGGAAGGATCTAAAAGAGGGAAGCACAAGTCCTCCAGTAAAAACAGAGCTTGGATATGTGGTCTATCCATACAGGCTTGGACAATTTAATGTAAATTTTAACACCAATGTGGCTGAGTTTTATAAAGAAGATGGACTTAAAGGACAGAGATTTGAGATAGCTCCTCAAATAAGTCATACAATGGGAGATGCTATTAAATTAACGCAAACGCTCGGATTAAATGAAATCTTTTACAATCTTGAAAAAACCTCTCCCTATGAGAATACTTCTCACAGGGAAATGATTCAGTATAATGCAAAAGTCTTTATGAAAATTTACAAAACACAGCAAAGTTTTACTCATCTCATTGAACCTTTTGTAGAAGGAATTTTTATTGGAGTCAATGGTAAGCCGCCAATTTTAAAGAGTTCTGAGATAATTGATGATACAGCACTTTTAAGGGCTGGAGTTTATAATAAATTAAACCTGAAAAGCTTTAATGCTGAGGCAAGAATTACGCAGGTATATGACTTTAGGGCAAAAAATGAATGGGATAAACTTTATCCTGTTCTTCTGGAAGGAAGAATCTCATTTTGGAAAATAAGTCTTGGATTTGATACATATCAGAATATATCGAAAAAAAGAATTGAAAGATTTAACAGTTATATAAGCTTTTCTCCGGATGAAACAACATCTCTATCATTAAGTGAGCGATATACAAGAAATGAAGCACTTTCTCCTGCCTATCTGTGGTCTCCTACATTAAGGGATCAGTACAATGTTCAGGAAAAAGAGGGAAAAATAAAAACCTATGCAATGACAGTAGTGAAAAAACTGTCAGAAAAATGGTCATTTACAGCAAATGTAAACTATGATGCTAAAGGAGCTGGATTAAGAGATAGTTCATTAAATATAAGATATGCTGAGTCTTGCTGGGCAGCGAATATTTCAATAACAAGAAGACCTGTGGAAATACAGGGAAGAAAAACCTCTGAATTCAGCTTCCTTATAATTTTTGAATTAAAGGGAATAGGTCCAATAAGGATTTATGAACGCAGTGGTAGTTCTTAATAAATCAAAGGGATTTACAAGTCAGGATGCTGTTACAAAAGTAAAAAAGATTTTAAAAGCTAAAAAAGCAGGACATGCTGGTGCACTTGATCCAATGGCAACGGGAGTTTTGCTTGTATGTCTTAATGAGGCAACCAAAATAGCGCCGCTTCTTATGGAACTTGAAAAGGAATATATTTTTAAAGCAAGATTCGGGATTTCAACGGATACTCATGATGCTGAAGGAAAAGTTATAAAAGAGGTTGATAATTTTGAACTTAATAGAACAGAATTAGAAAAAATAATTCGAAAATACAAAGGTGAAATAATGCAGACTCCGCCAATGTATTCAGCAGTTAAAGTGGAAGGACAGCCTCTTCATAAACTTGCAAGGAAAGGAATTGAGATAGAAAGAAAACCAAAAAAGGTTTTCATCCACTCATTTAATATTGAAGAATTTGCTCTTCCATTTGTCACATTCAGGGTGGTATGCAGCAAAGGCACATATGTCAGGGCTCTGTGTCATGACATCGGTGAACAACTGGGAATGGGTGCTCACATAGTAGAACTTGAGAGAACAAGGGTGGGACAGTTTAAGATTGAAAATTCAACTGATATTGATGGATTGAAAGCCCTATATGAAAAAGGGTTAGATAGTTCAGTTTCATCAATATTAAATATTGACAGGGCTTTATATTTTATCCCATCTGTGACAGTAGATGATAGGCTGGTTAAAAGATTTATTAATGGCAACTCTATAAAAATTCTCTCAGGCATTGTTCCTGCAGGATGGGTAAAGGTTAAGGATAAAACAGGGAAAATACTTGGAATAGGCTTTGGTAATGGCGTAATCATAAAACCAGAAAGAATTATATGGGAGGAGGATTTATGATACAAAGATACACAAGACAACAAATGGGTGAAATCTGGAGTCCTGAAAACAAATTCAGAAAATGGCTTGAAGTTGAGATTGCTGTTTGCGAGGCATGGGCAGAGCTTGGAAAAATTCCCAAAGATGCTTTAAAGGAAATAAAAGAGAAAGCTGACTTTGACCTCAAAAGAATTGATGAAATTGAAGCAACTGTCAAACACGATGTAATAGCTTTTTTAACTGCTGTAGCTGAAAAGGTTGGACCAGTATCACGTTACATTCACATGGGGCTTACATCATCTGATGTTGTTGATACTGCACTGGCTTTGCAGATGAGGCAGGCAGCAGAACTAATAATGAACGATCTGGAGAAAATCAAAGAGCTTTTCCGTGAAAAAGCATTTCAATACAAAGACACAATATGCATGGGGCGCAGTCATGGAGTTCATGCTGAGCCAACTTCTTTTGGATTGAGATTTGCTCTGTGGTATGAAGAGGCAAAAAGAAACATTGACAGGCTTGTCTCAGCAATTGATAGAATCTCTGTGGGTAAAATCTCAGGTGCTGTTGGAACATTTTCAAATATTCCACCACAAATTGAAGAAATTGCGCTAAGAAAACTTGGGCTTAAACCAGAGCCTGTGGCAACTCAGGTAGTCCAGAGGGACAGACATGCTGAATTTTTAAGTGTTCTTGCATTGATTGCTGCAATGATTGAAAAGGTTGCTGTTGAGATAAGACACCTTCAGAGAACAGAGGTGCTGGAGGCAGAAGAACCCTTTACTGCTGGACAGAAAGGCTCATCAGCAATGCCACATAAAAGAAATCCAGTGGGTTGTGAAAATCTTAGCGGGCTTGCAAGGCTGGTTCGTTCAAATGCCTTCGCAAGCTTTGAAAATATTGCTTTATGGCATGACAGAGATATATCTCATTCTTCAGTGGAAAGAGTTATAATCCCTGACAACTGCATTTTGGTTGATTATATGCTAAACAGACTTTATGAAATAATTAAAGATTTGCGAGTTTATCCTGAAAGAATGCTTAAAAATATTGAACTAAGTTTTGGACTTTATAATTCTCAGCGTGTTCTTCTTGCATTGATTGAAAAAGGACTTACAAGGGAGGAAGCATACAGAATTGTTCAATCAAATGCCATGCAGAGCTGGAAAGACAGCAAGCCTTTCATGGATCTTTTGCTTAATGATAGTGAGGTGAGAAAATATCTCACTGAAGGTGAAATAAAGAGCATTTTTGAGCTAAACTATTACACAAGAAATATAGAATTTATTTACAAAAGAGTTTTTGGAGATGAAGATTAAAACTAAAGGTAAGTAAGATGGGAAATTAATTTTAGCCGAAGGAAAATTTAAAAAATAAAAAAAGGAGGCGGAGTATGAGCAGAGATATCAGTAAAATCAGAAATATTGCAATCGTTGCCCATGCAGGTGCAGGTAACACAAAGCTTGCGGAGCAAATCCTTTTTAAAACAGGGCAGATTGACAGGGTTACAACTGGAGAGACAACAGGCAAGGTAATTGATTATGAACCAGAAGAGCTTGCAAGAAACATGACATTAAGCTCCAAAGCTGTGTATTGCGACTACAAAGATTATAGGATCAACATAATAGACACTCCAGGTTTTGTAAACTTTCTTGAAGATACAAAAGGAGTTCTTAGAGTTGTTGATGGTGCTGTAGTTATTGTAAGTGCAATTTCAGGAGTAAAAGCTGAAACTGAGAGAATCTGGAAATACTGCGATGAGTATGACCTTCCAAGAGTTGTTTTTGTAAACAAACTTGACAAAGAAAATGCTTCCTTTGATAGAGCTGTTGCTGAGATTGAAAAAGTCTTCGGACAGGAAGCAATACCTCTGACACTTCCAATTGGTGAAGGTCCAGGATTAAACGGATTTGTTGATCTGATTTCATTAAAAGCCTACATTTATGAAGGAAACTCACTAAAGGAGGCATCCATTCCAGAGTATCTTTCCTCAACTGTTGAAGAATATAGAAAAAAGTTTGTAGAAAAGATTGCAGAGCTTGATGACAGCCTTCTTGAAAAATATCTTGAAGGTGGTGAGCTTACTGAAGAAGAGTTAAGGAAGGGATTGCATGATGCATCTTTAGCAAGAAGATTCATCCCTGTACTGGCAGGTTCAGCACTTGTTGGAGTTGGCATAGAAGCATTACTTGACAGCATCATACTTGCTCTACCTGACCCAAAGGAAAGAGCAAATATATATCCTATAAAAGGTATCAATCCAAAGGATGGAAGTGAAGTCATAAGACAGCCCTCTGAAACTGAACCACTTGCTGCCTATGTTTTCAAAACCACGATTGACCCCTTTGCTGGAAAAATTTCCTACATAAGAGTTTTTTCTGGTTTGCTCAAGGCTGACTCAACGGTGCTTAATCCAAATACAGGGACAAAGGAAAGAATTGGTCAGATTTATTATATTCTCGGGAAATCTCAAATACCCTGTCAGAAAGCAGGTCCTGGAGAGATTGTGGCAACAGTTAAACTTAAGGATACACTTACAGGGCATACTCTATGCGATGAAAACAATCCAGTTCAGCTACCTGAAGTTAGATTTGCTGAACCAATCATATCTTATGCAATTGCACCAAAAACTCGTGGAGATGAGGAAAAAGTTAGTGCAGGACTTCATAAGCTTCTTGAAGAAGACCCGACACTGAGATTTTCCAGAGATGAAGAATCAAAGGACATGATTCTCAGTGGAATGGGACAGGTTCACATTGAAGTAGCTCTTGAGAAATTAAAAAGAAAATTTGGAGTTGAAGTTAATCTTATGGCACCAAAGGTTCCCTATAGAGAGACAATAAAAGCCTCTGCAAAAGCACAGGGTAAGTATAAGAAGCAGTCAGGTGGCCGTGGGCAGTATGGAGACTGCTGGATTCAGATTGAACCACTGGAAAGAGGCAAAGGCTATGAGTTTGTTGACAAAATTGTTGGTGGAGTAATTCCCCAGCAGTATCGTCCTGCAGTTGAGAAGGGAATTATTGAAACAATGAAAGAGGGAATTCTTGCCTATTATCCAATCATTGACATAAAAGTAACCCTTTATGATGGTTCCTATCATCCTGTGGATTCATCAGAAATGGCATTTAAAATTGCTGGAGCCCTTGCTCTAAAAAAAGCTTTTATGGAGGCAAAGCCTGTACTTCTTGAGCCAATTATGAAAGCTGAAATTATTGTTCCTGATGAAACTCTTGGCACAATAATTGGAGATCTCAATGCCCGAAGAGGAAAGGTTCAGGGGGTTGAACCTCAGGCAGGAGGAAATCAAAAAATAATTGCTCTTGTTCCAATGGCAGAGATGCTTACATACGCCAATCAGCTTCACAGCATGACATCTGGAAGAGGAATTTATTCAATGGAGTTTTCTCATTATGAAGAAGTTCCTTCTCATATTGCACAGAAAATAATTGCTGAGAGGCAGAAAGAGCGTCAAGCAAAGGCAGAGGAGTAAGGATAAATAAATGAAAAAGCCGTGGGGTGGAAGGTTTAAGGAAGGGACAGCAAAGACTCTTGAAGAGTTTTCCCAGTCCATCTCTTTTGACCATAAACTCTGGAGAGAGGACATTGATGGAAGCATTGCTCATGCAAAGATGCTCCATAAACAGGGTATTATTAATGCCTTTGAGCTTGAGCAGATACTTCGGGGACTTAAAGAGATTGCTAAAGAAATTGAGCAGGGTAAATTTCAATTCAAAGAGGAGCTTGAAGATGTTCATATGAACATTGAAAGAGCTCTTATTGAAAAGATTGGCTCTGCAGGTGCAAAGCTTCATACCGCACGGTCAAGGAATGATCAGGTAGCAACAGACCTGAGACTCTATCTCAGGAAAAAAGTTTCTAAACTTATTGAACAACTCACAGAAATTGAGAAAACCTTCATATCCATTGCTGAAAAACATATAGATACAATTATGCCTGGCTACACCCATCTTCAGAAGGCTCAGCCAGTGCTTCTTGCTCATCATCTTCTCGCCTATGCATGGATGTTTGAAAGAGACCGTGAAAGACTTAAAGAAGCATTAAAAAGAATAAATCAGTGTCCCCTTGGTGCCTGTGCAATAGCTGGTAGCAGCCTTCCAATTGATAGGGAATTCACTGCAAGAGAGCTTGAATTTGAAGGAGTTATTCCAAACAGCATTGATGCTGTCTCAGATAGAGATTTTGTCCTTGATGTTTTATACTGTGGAGCAATGGTCATGATGCATTTAAGCAGGTTTGCTGAAGAGCTAATACTTTGGGCAACGGATGAGTTCAAATTCATAGAGCTTCCCGATAGATTCTCAACTGGTTCAAGCATGATGCCTCAGAAGAAAAATCCAGACCCCGCAGAATTAATTAGAGGTAAAACAGGCAGAGTTTATGGAAATCTGCTTTCTCTTTTTACAACAATGAAAGGACTTCCACTTACATACAACAGAGACATGCAGGAAGACAAAGAACCTGTTTTTGATACAGTTGAAACAGTGAGCATGAGCCTTAAAATAGTCAATGAGATGCTTCCTGAGATAAAGTTCATTAAAGATAAGATGAAAGAGGCTTCAGAGAAAGGCTTTACCACTGCTACAGACCTTGCAGAGTATCTTGTAAAAAAGGGGGTTCCCTTCAGAAATGCTCATGAAATAACAGGAAAAATTGTGCTTTACTGCATTGAAGAGGGAAAGAACCTCACAGACTTAAGTATGGAGGAATTTAAAAAGTTTTCCAGCAAAATTGACAGAGATGTTTACGAAATACTGACTTCGGAAGGTTCAATTGAGGCAAAAATCTCCTACGGAAGCAGTTCAAAAAAGAGTGTAAAGGAGCAGATAAAGCTGTTGAAAAAGAGATTGAGGGAATGAAGAGGGGTATCGAGGGAATGACAAAAAAGAGATCATCCCAGGCGAAGCGAGGGATCTCATCCTTTTTAGTAATTTTTATATCATTGATTTTTCTCCTCACAGGTTGTGGAAGAAAGATGGACCCTACACTTGAGGATTATCTTCAGCCAGAGCCTGCAACTGGGTTAAATTTAACAGCCTATTATGATAAAATTGTGATTTCATGGAGCTATCCAGAAAAAAATAAAGCAAAATTGAGCAGTTTTCTCCTGGAAAGAGAAAGTGTTGGAGGAATAAAAACCTTGGGATTTTTTAGCCCTGAGACAGCTTCATTGGAAGACAAAGATTTTATTTTCGGGCAGAGATACAAATATAGAATTTTTGCCATAAATAAAAAAGGGATTTATAGTAAACCTATAGAAAGTCAGATAACTCTGAAAAAACTACCAGAAATTAAAGGGTTAAAATATAAAATTACAGAACAAGGAGTGTTACTTTCATGGGATTCAAATGATTCAGTTATGTACAACATTTATAGGATACAGAGCGGTCAGATACAAAAAATAGGCTCTACAGAAAAAAACTATTTCTTGATTGAAGAGAGATTTAAAGATGATCTTACATCTCAATTTTTAACTTATCTGGTTACTCCTTATGTATCTGAACCCAATGTTTACATTGAAGGAAAAGGAAGCGAAGTAAAAGTTCCTTTGAAAGATTTCCTTCCATCAAAACCTCAAGAGGTTTTTTGGACAATCAATGAAAATGGTGTTTATATTTCTTGGAAAGAAGTTCCTGAAAAATGGATTAAGGGATACAAGGTTTATCGTAAAACAGCTACTGATTCAGACTTTATCCTGATTGGTGAGACTATGATTCCATTGTTTTTTGATGTGCAGTATAATATTAATAATTTGAAATCACCTGTTTTTTATAGAATTTCTTCAGCAGGTCCTTTTAAGGAAAGCGAACCTATTGAAATAAAAGTGGAGGTGCCAAATGGATAGAATTCTTCTTGGACATGGAAGTGGTGGAAAGCTTATGCATGAGCTTATAAAAAAATATATTGCTCCTGTATTTGAGCTACATTCTTTAATGGATTCTGCTATAGTCTCCATTAATCACTCAGGAAAACTGGCAATAACAACTGACTCCTACACAGTCTCTCCCATATTTTTCCCTGGTGGAGACATTGGAGACCTTGCAATTAATGGAACAGTAAATGACCTTGCTGTTGTTGGTGCTATTCCTCTTTATCTTACTGTTGGTTTTATTCTTGAAGAAGGCTTCCCAATATCGGATTTTGAAAGAGTTTTAAATAGCATCTCAAATGCAGCCAAAAAAGCAGGGGTAAAAATAGTTGCAGGAGATACAAAGGTAGTTGACAAAGGAAAGGGTGATGGAATTTTTATAAACACCTCAGGCATTGGCATAGTTCCAGAAGGAATTGAGCTTTCACCTCTTAAAATAGAAGTTGGAGATAAAGTCATAATAAGTGGCTCTATTGGAAATCACGGAATTGCTGTGATGACTGAAAGGAACGGCTTTGTTTTTGATCCTCCTGTGCTAAGCGACTCAAGGGCTTTAAATGGATTAATATCAGAAATTTTAAAAGAATTTGCTCCCTATATTAAAGTAATGCGTGATCCAACCCGTGGAGGAGTGGCAACAACACTTAAAGAATTGGCTCTTGAATCAAGTAAAGACATCTTAATTTATGAAAATATGATTCCCCTTTATGATACTGTTAAAGGAGCCTGTGAACTATTAGGGCTTGACCCTCTCTATGTGGCAAATGAAGGAATTTTTATAGCTATTGTGAAATCCAGTGTGGCTGATAAAATAATTGAATTAATGAAATCTCACTCTTTCGGAGAGGAATCTGCTATAATTGGAGAGGTGACTGGTGAGAGTGGTAAAGTCTTACTTAAAACATCCATTGGAGGCACAAGAATAGTTGATATGCTTCCGGGAGAGCAATTACCAAGAATATGTTAAATTTAAGGGTTAAGGAGGAGTTAAAATTGCTCAAATTTTTTGTTTTTTTTATTTTATCACTGATTTTCTTAATTGAATCAGGCTGGGCAGAGGAAAATAAATTTTTTGTTGACAAAATAGTAGCTGTGGTTAATAAAGAAGTTATTACATGGAGTGAACTTTACAAATTTATGGAGTTCAATGCAAAGGATGATTTTAAAGCATTAAATCCCGATGAAAAATTCAAATACTTCAAAGCTCATGAGGAAGAATTCCTTGAAAAACTTATTGATACAAAACTTCAGATTGAGGAAGCAGAAAGATATGGAATTTTTGTTAGTGATAGTGAGATAGAGGGAGCAATAAATGATATAAAGAAAAAATACAATCTCACTGATGAAGGTTTCATAGAAACCCTTAAAAAGGAAGGTATGACCCTTAATGATTACAAAAAGATGCTTAAGGAACAGATAATAATTGGGCGAGCATTGAACTCTCTTGTAAGGAGCAAAATCGTTGTTACTGATGCTGAGATAAATGGATACATCAAAGCTCATCCTGAATTAAGTTGTGTTGATGATGGATACTATGTTAGTCAGATAGTTATCAAAAAAAGAGAAAATACAGAGGAATTGAAGGCAAAAATCAATGAAATTTTTAAAAGACTTATTCAGGGAGAATCCTTTAGCAAAGTTGCCTCTCAGCTGAGTGAGGATGTATCAGCCAAATTAGGAGGAGCAATCGGTCTTTTGAAAAAAAATGAAATTGCCCCAGAACTTTCGAACCTTTTTTCAAAAATGAGCGTAGGGCAGATAAGCGAACCAATGATGACAGAGCATGGAGTTTTTATTTTTAAGCTTGATGGAGTCTGTTTCAGCAAAGGCTCGCAAGAGCTTGTAAATTATGTAAGAAATCTTTTAGAAGATGAAAAATTCAAAAAGGAATATAAACTCTGGATAAGAGGACTTCGTCAGAGAGCTTATATTGAAATTATGGATTAGTCTATGATGCAGCGATTGCAAAAAATTCTTTCTGACTTTGGAATTGCCTCCAGAAGAAAAGCAGAAGAATTAATTAAAGAAGGAAGAGTTACTGTAAATGGTCAGATTGCTCAACTTGGACAGAAGGCAGATCCTGAAAAAGACTACATAAAGGTTGATGGAAAACTTCTCATAAGACCTGAGCCAAAAGTTTATTATGCCTTTTACAAGCCGAGAAAAGTAATAACTTCACTAATTGATCCCCAGGGAAGACTAACAATAAAAAATTTTTTAAAAGGTATTAAATTCAAGGTTTATCCAGTTGGAAGGCTTGACTATGACTCTGAAGGTTTACTAATTCTTACCAATGATGGAGAGCTTGCATATCGTGTAATGCATCCAAGTTCAGAGATTGAAAAAACCTATCTGGTAAAAGTTGATGGAATAATTGAACCTGAAACAATTGAAAAACTGAGAAAAGGTATAAAAATTGAGGGAAAACTTGCAATTCCTGTGAGTGTCAATTTTATCAAAAAACTTAAGGCAAACTCCTGGATTAAAATCACACTTCATGAAGGAAGAAAAAGACAGATTCGTAAAATGCTTGAAAGAGTAGGACATCCTGTGATAAGACTTATAAGAATTTCCATTGACGGTATTAAATTAGGAGAACTTAAACCAGGTGAGTACCGGGCATTGACAAAAGAGGAAATAGAGGAATTAAAAAAGAAAGCTGGGTTAAACAAAAAGGCTCAAAAATAAAATTAAAAAATGACGTATAAAATTAAAGTAAAACCTGAAGACTTCATTGTAAAAGAGATAAGTTCAATACCATTGAAAGAAGAAGGTCCATACAATGTTTTTATTTTAAAGAAGATAGGATGGAATACCTTTGATCTATTAAAAAAAATTGCACGAAAGTTGAAAATTCCCCTGGACAACATCTCCTATGGTGGTAAAAAAGACAGACACGGCATTACAGAACAGTTTATAACAATAAAGAATCTGCCTCGTAAAATTGATTTAAAAGAAGACCATTTTGAACTCAAACATGTTGGATTTTCAGACCAACCAATGACTCCACTGCTGATTGATTACAATGTGTTTAAACTAACTGTAAGAGCAATATCAGAAAAAATGATTGATCTTATCATCCCACGCATAGAAAAAGTTAAAACACAAGGATTTATAAACTACTTTGATGATCAGCGTTTTGGAAGCTATGATCCAGATCAGGGATTTATTGCTGAAAAAATCGTTAAAGGTCACTACAATGGTGCACTCAAAATTTATCTTACTCACATATATCCTGAAGATAAAAAATTAGCAAAGGAAAGAAAAAGAAAGATTTTTGAAAACTGGGGAAACTGGAGTATCTGCCTGAGCTTAGCAAAAACAAAGTTTGAAAAATTTACATTCACATATCTTAAAGAGCATCCAAAGGATTATATTTTGCCCTTGCAAAAAATTCCAAAAGAAGAAATGTCAATGTTTTTTGCTGCCTATCAAAGCTTTATCTGGAATGAAACAGTAAGAAGGCTTATAAAAAGGTTATTACCTCCGGAGAATCTCCTTTATCATAAAGGAATCGCGGGAAAATACATATTTTTTGATGAAATTGATGACAAAAATTTCGAATATTTTAAGAACCTGGAAATTCCTTTAGCTTCTTCAAAAACAGAAATATCAGATACTGTTGTTAAAGAAATATACAATGAGATACTTTCAGAAAGGCAGATAAGACCTGCACAGTTTAATCTTAAAAAAATAAGGCAGTCATTTTTTAAATCAGTTCTCAGAGTAGTTCTTGTTATTCCGAAGATACAGTATAAAATTGAAGATGATGAAGTTTACCAAGGTAAAAAGAAACTCATTCTCGGATTTATTCTTCCAAGAGGCTCCTATGCCACAATGGTTATTAAAAGAATTTTTGCGAAGAAATAGGAGGGGGCATGCCTTATTTTGTTGTCCATGAGCATCATGCAAAAAAGCTTCACTTTGATTTAAGACTTGAAAAGGATGGAGTACTCAAATCATGGGCAATTCCAAAAGGTCCTTCAATGAATCCTCAGCAGAAGCGTCTTGCAATTCAGGTGGAAGATCATCCACTGGAGTATGGTAATTTTGAAGGTGTTATTCCTGAAGGGCAGTATGGAGCTGGAGAAGTCTATATCTGGGATAAAGGCAGTTACAGCACTGTAAAAGGCTCTCCTGAAGAGGGGCAGTGGGAGATTTTTATGGAAGGTGAGATTCTAAAAGGAAACTTTGTTCTGGTGAAACTTAAAGGAAAATCAGATGAGTGGCTTTTTATTAAGAAAAAGGACAGATTTGCTGATTATAATTTTAAACTGAAACTTAAATCTCCCTGAGAAGACTCTGTAATTCCTCTACTGTTACCTTATATTTTTTCTTACAGAAATAGCATTCAACCTCAACTGTTTCACCTTCATCAATCATTTTTTGAATTTCTTCTCTTCCAAGAGTAACAATTGCACTGATAACTCTATCTTTTGTACATGGACAGAAGTATGCCACAGTGCCTCTATGAATAACCTCAATGGGAAGTCCTACGGCTTCTTCAAGAATTTTTAGACAATCCATTCCCTGCAGTATCATTGATGAAACTGATGGAGTTTGAGAAAGCTTTCTTTCAAGAAAATCAATTATCTCAACTTTTGTTTCAGGCATTGTCTGAATCATAAATCCACCTGCAGCCTTAACTGAATTGTCTGGTTCTACATAAACTCCAAGAGAGACTGCTGAAGGAATCTGTTCAGAAACATTCAAATAATAGGCAAGGTCTCTTGCAATCTCACCTGTTTGAAGTGCCACACTGCTTTGGTAGTATTCTCTTAACCCGAGGTCTCTTATTACATTTAAAAAACCTTTACCTATTGCTCTTCCCACATCAATTTTTTCATTTTTCAATCCCATATAAATATGAGGTCTTTTAACATAGGCACGAACTCTGTAAAGAAAGTCTGCCTCAGCAACAACCTCTTTAAGCGGTCCGTCACCCTTTATCTGAATCATTACTTTTTGTCTGTCCTTAAGTGTTGATGCTAAAAGAAGACTTCCCGCAATAACCCTTCCCATAGCTGCAGTTGCTGTGGGCCAGGTATCATGAATTTTTCTTGCATACTCAACTGTTTCTGTGCAGATCGTTGCTACAACTAAAACATGCTCATCCTTTATTAATCCCTTTACAACTTCATCCATCTAAAAAAGCCTCCACAGTCTGTTTTTTCTCTAAGTTTAGAGTTTCTTTAGCATTACCCATGTAAATGAATATCTCAATAAATCCATCACTGTTTATAACAGCTGCAGGTTTATGGGGATACTGTGAATAAAAGCTTACCACTGGAAGTATTAACTCCTTAATTTTTATTTGTCTTATTTTTTTACCTTCTGGTTTTATATTGGTTATCGCATTACCGAATCTGTCAATATAAACTATTTTACCGACAATTTTATCATCAGATTTTTCAGTATCATAAAGAGTTTTGAAGACTTTAATATCCTTTGCAGGGCTTCCAAATTCATTTATTTCAATACCCTTTGAAAGCCATGCAGCAGTCGGGGCAAAAACATCTCTACCCTGAAAAGTAGGACTTTTTCTTAAAAAATACCTTTCATTTTCAATGCACACGGCATAAAAAGGCTCTTTTAAAACATAACTGAGAATACCATTATCAGGTGCAACAAAATAGTGCCCCTGTGATTTCACTATTAAAGCTTTTCTCTGCGAGCCAACTTCTGGATCAACAACTGCTATGTGAATGCTTCCTTCAGGGAAATAATGGAAACTTTCATACAGAACAAAAGCAGCATCTTCAACTGCCTGAGGTTCAATTTCATGAGTAATATCAACTATTTTTGCATGGGGATTTATACTTAAAATAACTCCCTTCATCTGACCGACAAAAGGATCTTTTAGAGCAAAATCTGTTAAAAGCGTAATTATTTTACTGGATAAAGCTTCCGATGATTTCATTTATATCTTTTATTTTTTCTGCAATCAAAAATTGTTTAATTCCTTCAATTATTTCTATTGTTGACTGAGGATTTATAAAATTAGCTGTTCCCACTTGAATAGCTCTTGCTCCTACAATTAAAAACTGTAATGCATCCTCTGCAGTAACAATTCCTCCTATTCCAATTACTGGAATTTTAATAGCCTGTGAAGCTTCCCATACTGCTCTTAATGCTATGGGCTTTATTGCAGGACCTGAAAGACCTCCTGTAGAGGTTCCTAACATACTTCTACGTGTTTTTATATCAATAACCATTGCAGGAAATGTATTAATCAGAGAAACAGCATCTGCACCTTCATCCTCACAGATTTTTGCCATTAAAGCAACATCTCCTTGAGGACTGAGTTTTACAATTAGTGTTTTTTTTGTACTGGCTCTAACTTCCTTTACAGCTTTTTTCAACAGCTGTGGTTCCAGTCCCATTCTTCTCCATTTACTGTCTTTGTTAGGGCATGAAACATTCATCTCAAGAGCATTAATCTCTTCCAGGGAATCAAGTAAACGAGCCATTTCAATGTATTCATTAAGATCTTCACCGAAAAAATTAACTATTATGTTAGTATTAAACTTTTTCAAAAATGGAAGTTTTTCTTTCTTAAATGCTTCAAAGCCTATGTTTTGTAGCCCGATTGAGTTAATCATTCCGCATGCAGTCTCATAAATTCTTGGGGGAGGATTTCCCTGTTTTGGCTGTAGTGAAAGCCCTTTTACAACAATTCCGCCTAAAAGATTGAGATCGACAAACTGAGAATACTCAAGTCCGTATCCAAAGGTGCCAGAAGCTGTTAAAACAGGATTTTTAAAAGTAACATTACCTATTTTAACCTCTAAGGATGGCATCATAACAAAAGCTCCTTAATCTCAAAAACAGGTCCATCCGTGCAAACTCTTTTAAATCCCTGCTTTGTTGCTATTACACAGCCAAGGCATGCACCAACTCCGCAAGCCATTCTCTCCTCTGTAGCTACATAACATGGTTGGGCTTCGTTAACTATCTTTTTAAGTTCTTTTATCATTACCATAGGTCCGCAGGCATAAATGGGTAAGGATAAATTTTTGCCTTTTTCTTTAAATAGCTCTGTAACAACACCTCTGTATGTATATGATGTTTCTTTTTCAGTTGAAATATAAACATGCTTTGCAAACTCCTTTAACTCTTCATAAAAGAGTATCTCATTTTCATTTCTTACTCCGTAAAAAAGATGTGCCTTTTTAGGAAATTTTTTAATCAGATAATAAACTGAAGCAAGCCCGATTCCTCCTGCAATTACTATAAAATCTCCCTGAGGGAAAGGATACCATTTTCCAAACGGACCTGTAATAGTTAGCTGGTCTTTTTTAAGTTGACTCAGTATCTTTGTTCCCTTTCCTTTTACTCTGTATAAAAATTTGATTTCACCCGGTACATGGTCAAAAATGCTAAAAGGTCTTCCAAGAAGGGGATCAAGTCTCTCATTTAATCTAAGAATGCAGAACTGTCCTGGTTTTGTTTCAATACTCTCAGGAAATTCAAGGGATAGTAAATAAATTTCCTCTGTAAGTGCTTCGTTACTTATTATTTTTGACTTAAATAGCTTATTCAAAGCTTATAGAGATAATTTCATAATTAATTGTTCTTGCAGGAGCCTTTATGGTAACCTGATCGCCAACTTCCTTCCCTATTAAAGCTTTTCCTACAGGTGAAGTAATTGAAATTTTTCCGTTTTTTACATCTGCTTCATCAGGACCAACAAGATGAAACTCTTTTTCTTCATCTGTATCAAGATCAACCACTTTTACTTTTGCACCAAAGGCAACTTTGTTTTGATTTATCTTTGCTGGCTCAATTACATAGGCACGGGAAAGCTTTGCCTGAAGTTCTTGAATTCTTCCTTCAATAAATGATTGCTTTTCACGAGCAGCATGATACTCAGCATTTTCTGATAAATCGCCGTGAGCACGGGCTTCTGCAATTGCCTTTATTATTGCAGGACGCTCAATTTTTATTAGTCTGTCAAGCTCACTTTTCAGTTTTTCATAACCCTCAGGGGTCATAGGAATTCTATCCATCTTTTAAGAGTCCTCCATCAGTGTTCATTCTTCTTTATTTAATGTAGCAAAATTATAACATTTCAGTAAAGTTTCTAAGATTGTCTCTGTTTTGATGAAAGTTTTCAACATACCTTTTTAAGCCAACAGGCTAAGAAAATATAAAGAAATAAAAAACTTAAGGAGATTTCAGGTAATTGACAGAGTCCATTAAATTTTGATATTCTTTATCAATAATGAAAAAATTTTTTATAGGATTTTTACTTCTCTGCATTCTAATTAATCTCGCTTTAGCTGAAAAGAGTAAAATTATTCTTATGATTATTGCCTCACAAAACTTCAGAGATGAAGAACTTTTAAAGCCCAAGGAAATTTTTGAAAAAAAAGGATTTAAAGTTACAATCGCTTCGTCTTCCTTGCATACTGCTACAGGAATGCTTGGAGCAAAAGTTAAACCAGATTTATTGATTAATAATGTGAATATTAAAAATTATGATGCAGTTGTATTTGTTGGTGGAACAGGTGCAACTGAATATTTCAATAATTCTGTAGCATTAAAAATTGCTCAGGAAGCGGTAAAACAAAACAAAGTAGTAGCAGCTATATGCATTGCACCAAGAATCTTAGCTGAAGCAGGTGTTCTTCAAAATAGAAAAGCTACTGTCTGGAGTTCAGAGGCTTCTGCTTTAAAAGCAAAAGGAGCAATATATACAGGACAGGATGTTACAGTAGATGGGAAAATTGTTACTGCATCCGGTCCTCATGCAGCAGAAGCTTTTGCAATAGCAATACTAAAGCTTCTTAAATAATTCCGGTGTTAAAATTCTACCATAAGCCCGGAGCGTGAACAACATAGCATTTTAAGGGTGTTTTAGCCTTAAGTCCGTGCAGTTCCTTACTGCCAATGGCTATGATATCATCTTTTCTTACTGCTTGCCATGCATTGTTTATATACATCTGGCCTTCACCCTCAATTATAAAGATGCTGTCTACTTCTTTTTCATGTGTGTGCAAAGGGATTTCAACTCCTGAATCGAGTTCAAGTATTATGATGCTTAATTCAGGGTGTTTGTCCTTTGTAACTACATAACCAACTTTTACTCCATTAAATTTAGGATGGGGATTCATCTGAACTTCACTTAAATTGATTTTTAATGCCATACCAAATTCCTCCTTTATTCAATTTTCATTAAAGCTACATTTTCAATATGATATGTCTGGGGAAACATGTCAACTGGTTGAACTTCTATAAGTTTGTATCCCTTTTGTCCTAAATATTTCAAGTCTCTTGCAAGGGTGGAAGGTTCGCAGGATACATAGATTATTTTTTTAATTCTTTTTTCCGAAATGGCTTCAAGGACTTCTTTCATACATCCAACTCTTGGTGGATCAAGAACTATAGCATCTGCATCAATGCTGTGTTCATATAAAGCTTCTTCAGTTTTTTTGCACAGATATATGATGTTGTCAAAGTTTTTAATGTTTATCTGAGCATCTTTACATGCAGACCGACTCTCTTCAATGGCAATCACTCTTTTTGCTTTTTTTGCTAAAAACACAGTAAATGTGCCAACTCCAGCGTAAGCATCTATGATTACTCTGTCATCTCCATCTATGTATTTTAGGACTGTTTCAATAAGTTTTTCAGCCTGGTAGGTATTTACCTGAAAGAATGAAGGTGCTGATATGAGAAATTCATGCCCCAAAAGTTTTTCAGTATAATTTTTCTGTCCTGTTTCAATTTCTTCAGTATCCATTTCAGGTTGAACAAGCCACTGCCCAGTGTTTACTCCATATCGTATTGTAACATTATGGGTTTTCCTCTTTGGTGTTTTACCCTGAAGAACATTAAGAATTTCATTTATTTTTTGATGCATCAGGTGACAGTAATCTACATGAATAAATTTATGACTTGCTCGCATTTTAAATCCCAGGAGTTTTTGCCTATTTATTGAGAAATCAGCTCTGTTACGGTAATTATAGGGATAGTCTGCTTTTATTGTGAGAAGGGTGAATTCTTCAGGATTTTCAAAACCTCCAATTCTTTTAAGCTGCTCCATCACAACAATTTCTTTCAATTTTATTTGATAGCTGTATGTCACATGCTGAAAACTACAGCCGCCACACACTCCAAAAAGTTTACACGGAGGGTCTTCTCTAAAAAATGAAGGTTCAACTAAATCAACAATCTCTGCTCTTAGATAATCACCTTCATCTTTTATTATCTTTGCTTTTACAGTTTCTCCAGGAATTCCATATGGAACAAATACCACTTTGCCATCATACTTACCAATTGCTTCACCAAGATGGGCGATTCCAGTAAGATGAATTTCTATCTCCTTCATAACATCTCCTCAAAGCAGGGGATGCAGAGAATTTTCCCATTAAGTATTCTTGCTTTTGCCTCTGCAACTTTTTCTCCACAGTTTGCACATCTCAAACTTTTAAAAATTCTTGCCTGCTTTGGTGGATTAATCTTTGGATAGGTAATTTTAAGAATTTCCTCTTTTTTTGCATTGAGAATCTGTTTTATTTTCTCTGCCTTTCTTTTATTGATGAATTCAACAACCTCAGTGGAGCTGTCTCCCTGCATAAATCTCTGCCATAGTGCTTTTTCATTTTCAGTTTCCTTGAATTCAAAATCAATTGAGATTCTTACAGCTTTGCCTGTTTTTCTGTCAAAAAATGTGTAAACCTGTTTCCCATAATCTCTGAATATGAGATTTCCTTTACCAAAGGTGCATCCTGTAATAACTTGAATGGCATCAACAGCACAGGAATCATTTTCCACAATGCATACAATTTCTTCATCATGTGAGCGGTCTTGGACTCCGAGTTCTTCCAGCGCTGCAGTGGCAACTCTATATCCAAGGGCAAGCCCGGGGCAGCTATGTCCGTGAAATTTTACTACATCTTCAAATTTCATCTTTTCCTCCTGTAAAATTGGTGATAATCACCTTATATCCTTCTTGTCCCATTAATTTTGCTAAATTGTATGCTTCATCATAGTTTGTAAACTTTCCAACTCTGACTCTATAAAAGGTTTCTCCTCTTAGCACTACTTTATTTATATAAACATTTTGATATTTAAGGTTCAAAGCCTGCTTTAATCTCATTGCATTTTCAATTTCACGAAAAGCACCTACCTGAATTGTTAATGTTCCATAAACAGGAGTATATTTTACATATCTTACATAGCTCATGTCTCTTCCAACAGGTTGTATTAAGACTTCTGCTGTGCCTGGTCCGATTAAACCAACTTTTTTTGCCGATGCATAGGACAAGTCAAGGTCTCTTCCCGGGATAAAAGGTCCTCTATCATTAACAGTGCACACAACTTCTTTACTGTTTTGAAGGTTTACAACTCTCAGCCTTGTTCCAAAAGGATATTCTCTATGTGCACAGGTGTAATCATACATGTTGTATATTTGTCCTGATGCTGTTGGTCTTCCGTGAAACTCTGCTCCATACCAGGATGCAACTACTTTCCGTGTTCCCTCTGGAACATACTCTATTTGAGGAGGCTTTTGAGGAGCGCATGAACACAGTATCAGTAACAGCATTAATATTTTTAACTTATAATATGTATCTGCTGAGGTCTTCACTTTTGATTATTTCACTCAGTTTTTCTCTAACAAATTTTGCATCAATCACGATTTTCTGCCCGCTAAGTTCTGAAGCATTAAAAGATATATCTTCAAGAAGTTTTTCCATTACAGTATGAAGCCTTCTTGCTCCAATGTTTTCTGTTTTTTCATTTACCTGCTGGGCTATTTCTGCAATTTCTTCAATTCCATCACTGGTAAACTCAAGATGCACATTTTCTGTTGCCAAAAGGGCAATGTATTGCTTTATAAGTGCATTGTCAGGTTCTGTAAGAATTCTTACAAATTCCTCTTTACCAAGAGAGCTGAGCTCAACCCTTATTGGAAATCTTCCCTGCAATTCAGGTATAAGGTCAGATGGTTTTGCCACATGGAAAGCTCCAGCTGCAATAAAAAGAATATGGTCTGTTTTTACAGGTCCATATTTTGTTGTGACTGTGGAACCTTCAACAATTGGAAGAAGGTCTCTTTGAACACCTTCCCTGGATACATCAGGACCATAGGAGCTTCCACGAGATGCAATTTTGTCAATTTCATCAATAAAGACGATTCCTGTTTGTTCAACTCTTTCAATTGCCTCCTTTGTTACCTTCTCCATATCAATAAGTTTATTTGCCTCTTCCTGAGTGAATAAATGAAGGGCTTCTGAAATTTTTACCTTCTTTCTTTTTACACGCTCTGGAAGAAAACTGCCAAGCATTTCTTTAAGGTTTATTTCTATCTCTTCCATAGCAACATTTGATATAATGCCGAAAGGCACAACTTTCTCTTTTAAATCAATCTCAATGTAACGGTCATCAAGAACTCCTTCTCTCAGTTGTTTTCTTAGTTTTTCCCTTGTTTCTTTATACCTTGTTTTTTCTTCTGCTGCTTCATTCATCTCTCTTGAGTATCTTGGCTGAGGTAAAAGTATATCAAGAACTCTTTCTTCTGCCATCTGTTTAGCTTTTTCTTGAACTCTTTGTGTGTGTTCCTGTTTTACCATGTTCATTGCAACTTCTGTAAGATCTCTGATTATTGATTCAACATCTCTTCCCACATATCCTACTTCTGTAAATTTTGATGCCTCAACCTTTATAAATGGAGCATTTACAAGTCTTGCAAGTCTTCTTGCAATTTCAGTTTTTCCAACTCCTGTAGGTCCTATCATGAGAATGTTTTTGGGCAAAACTTCATCTCTCAGCTCCTTTGGAAGCCTTTGTCTGCGAAATCTGTTTCTTAAGGCAATTGCAACAGCTTTTTTTGCCTCAACTTGTCCAATAATGAATTTATCAAGCTCTTCAACTATTTTCTTAGGCGTAAGATTTTCCATCAGCTTAATTCCTCCATTATGATTTGATTGTTTGTATAAATGCAGATTTTTGAAGCAATTTCCATTGCTTTTATAGCAATTTCCTTTGCATTAAGTTCAGTATTCTCATAAAGTGCCTTTGCTGCTGCGTAAGCATAGGGACCTCCAGAGCCTATGGCTGCTACAGGGTCTTCTGGTTCTATAACATCGCCATTTCCGGAAATAATTAGGATGTGCTGTCTGTCTGCTACAATTAACAATGCTTCAAGCCTTCTAAGGATCCTATCAGTTCTCCAGTCCTTTGCAAGCTCAACAGCAGCCCTTAGCAGATTCCCTTTGTATGTTTCAAGCTTGCCTTCAAATCTCTCAAAAAGTGTGAAAGCATCTGCAGTTGAGCCTGCAAAACCTGTGAGAACCTGACCATTGTATAGTTTTCTTATTTTTTTTGCATTATGTTTTAGTACAGTATTTCCCATTGTAACCTGTCCATCAGAGGCAATAACAACTGAGTCATTCTTTCTTATGCATAATACTGTTGTTCCATGTAAATTCATTTATTCCTCCTTTTTTGAAAGTGGGTGAGCTTTATCATATACATCCATCAGATGTTTTAGATCAACATGGGTATAAATCTGGGTTGTTGAAAGAGATGCATGACCAAGTAATTCTTGTATTACTCTTAAGTCAGCACCTTCCATTAAGAGATGGCTTGCAAAGGTATGTCTTAATGTATGAGGCCCAATTTTTTCAAGAACTCCTATGATTTTTGCATATTTTTCAACAATTCTTCTTACCTGCCTGTCAGAAATTCTTTTACCCCGATTGTTTATAAAAAGTGGAGCTTCCTCAGCTGAAAGCTTTTTCTTAATTCGTAAAATTTGTCTCATTGCAAGATATTTTTTCAATGCTTCCTTTGCTTTCTGTCCAACAGGGACAATTCTTTCTTTCTTTCCTTTTCCCCTTACTTTTATTAATCCTTCTTTTAAATCTATATCCTCTATGTTTAATCCGCAAAGCTCGCTTACTCTTATTCCACTTCCATAAAAAAGTTCAAGGATTGCTCTGTCTCTTTGCGATATAAATTTGTCTTCCTGAGGTGCTTCAACAAGCTTAAAAGCATCATCAACTGTGAGAAATTTTGGTAGAGCTCTTTTTGTTTTAACTGAGGGAACAACTCTTGCAGGATTGATTTTTATTATTCCTTCAGAGTAAAGATAAGAAAAAAATGATCTCAATGTGGAAAGTTTTCTTGCTACCGTTGTTTTTGATCTGCCTTTTAATATCTGCTCTGAAATAAAACCTCTGATTGTAACGGGTTCAACCTGCTCAGGCTCTGTCTTAGCAAAGTTAAAAAACTCTTCCAAATCCTTTTTGTAAGCTCTGATGGTATGGATAGAGTCTCCTTTTTGAAGTCTTATATAATTTAAAAAATCATTTATGCAAGATTCGGTTTTATTCATCATTTAAAAAATATTGTAAAATCCAATGATAAATTAAATCAACAGTTTAATTCTTGACATAAAGGCATTTATTAGTTTATAAAAATTTGTTTTAACATTTTTTTTACAAGTTAAAGACAGGAGATTGAAATGGGTAAAATAAAAATTGCTATTGTTGGAGTAGGTAATTGTGCAAGTGCTTTAATTCAAGGAATTGAATACTATAAAACATATTCTGGAACTGATGTTCCCGGTCTTATGCATTTTAATTTAGGAGGTTATGTCCCAGGAGATATAGAAGTTGTAGCAGCATTTGATATAGATGAAAGAAAGGTAAATAAACCTCTCAGGGAAGCTGTATTTGCTAAGCCAAATTGCACAAAAATATTTTATCCAGACCTGCCTGATTATCCTGTAAAAGTATGTATGGGTCCTGTTCTTGATGGAGTTGCTGAACACATGAATAATTATCCAGAAGAAAAAAGATTTATTCCAGCAAAAGCAGAACCAGTAGATGTTGTTAAGGTTCTGAAACAATCAGGTGCTGAGATAATGGTAAGTTATTTACCTGTTGGCTCAGAAAAGGCAACTTGTTTTTATGCTCAGGCAGCTCTGGATGCAGGCATTGCTTTTATAAACTGCATTCCTGTTTTTATTGCCTCTGATGATGAATGGATCAAAAAATTTGAAAGCAAAAATATTCCAATAATTGGTGATGACATAAAAAGCCAGATTGGTGCAACAATTGTTCATAGAGTCCTTACAAAGCTATGCATGGACAGAGGAGTAAAAATAACAAATACCTACCAACTTAATGTTGGGGGTAACACTGATTTTCTCAATATGCTTAACAGAGAAAGGCTTGCTTCAAAAAAGATTTCAAAAACAGAGGCTGTAACAAGTCAGATTTCTCACGAGATTACCAATGAGCATGTTCACATTGGACCTTCTGATTATATTCCATGGTTAAATGACAATAAAATATGCTTTTTAAGAATTGAAGGTGAAATTTTTGGAAATGTTCCGATTAATCTTGAATTAAGGCTTTCTGTAGAGGATTCTCCTAACAGTGCAGGTGTTGTAATTGATGCAATAAGATGCTGTAAATTAGCCCTTGATAGAAAAATTGGTGGGTTGCTCATATCAGCATCTGCTTACTTTATGAAACATCCAAGAGTTCAATATCCTGACGAAGTGGCAAGAACTATGTTGGAGGAGTTTATAGAAGGCAAGAGGGAACGATAACTTGCTCAGTGAAAAATTCAGTCATTTTTTAGACAAACCATTAACACCTTTAGCAAAAGCCTTACCTGTTAATCCAAATGTTATTACTTTTATAGGAATGCTTATTACATCATCATCAGGATTTATAATCCCCTTTAATCTCTTTCTGGGAGGAATTTTTATACTTGCTGGAGGAGCCTTTGACCTTATTGATGGAATAGTTGCCAGAGTTAATGGAAGAGCAACCAGATTTGGTGCACTTCTTGACTCTACCTTTGATAGAATTGCCGATGGATTTATATTTCTCGGAATATCGTGGTATTTTTTCAGACTTAATGACGAGGTTGCTTTTATTGTTACTGTATTATGTATGATAGCCTCTTTTTTAATATCATATGTCCGAGCAAGGGCAGAGGCAGTAGGAGCATGCTGCAGTGTAGGCATAATAGAAAGGCCTGAAAGACTGATTTCCCTCGCTTTTGGATGTTTAACAGGCTTGCTTTATCCTGTATTGGTTATTCTTACAATTCTTAGCTGGATAACAGTAATTCAAAGAATTTTTTATGCCAGAAAGCAGATTAAAAATTTGCTCCAGTAATGGCTAAAATGTTATCCTTTAAAAAAGGAGGGAAAAATGAATGAGACTCTAATAATTCTGTTGAGCATTGGATATTTTCTTGCTACAGTGAGTCTGATTTCTGCACTTATTTTTCTTATTGTGGTAGCAATTGAATTAAGAAGAGGTATAAATGCTATCAAAGAATTTATCAATTCAACAAAAACGAAGTTAGATCCTGCAATTTTAGAGACTGAGAAGATTATTCAGGGTGTAAAGAGTTCTGTTGATGATGTAAATGAAGTGACCCGCAAGGTGAGAGAACTTTCAGAAGCTATAGAAAAATTGAGTTTTATTATTTCTGAAGTTTTAACAACTGTTCAAAAGCTAAAGAGTTCGGTTTCTTTAAGAACCAGTGCATTGAAAACAGCAGCAACTGTGGCAGCTAATGTTTTTTTAGAAAACTTAAAGAAAGGAGGTAAATAAAAATGGATGAGGAAAGAGGTTTTAGTGCAAAATCAGTATTTTTATCCTTTTTGCTTGGTGGTATTGTAGGAGCAGGCCTGGCTTTGATTTTAGCTCCACAGTCAGGAAGGGAAACAAGAACTAAGATTAAAGAGACAGCAGAAGATGTAAAGGAAAAGGCAACTTCCTATATAAAGGAAGCCAAAGAAAAGATAGCTTCAACTCTTGATAAAGCTAAAGAAACTCTTGAAGAGAAAAAATCAGCTATTACAAAAGCAGTTGAAGCAGGGAAAGAAGTTTATGAAAAGGAACTTTCCAAAGATAAGGAGCAAGAAAGCTGATGCATGAGGCATCCATTGCCTATGAATTGCTCAATATTGCAGTGAATGAGTGTTCTAAAAATGGATACAGTAAGATAGAGACAATAAAAGTTGTAGTAGGCAGAGCAACAGGCGTAATGACTGATGCTCTGCTTTTCGCCTTTAATGTCCTAAAAGAAGACACAATTGCAAAGAATGCCACACTGATAATTGAGGAACTTCCTGTGAGAGGAGTTTGTAAGGACTGTGGGAAAGAGTTTGAAAGTAACGAAAATTATATTATTTTTGAATGCCCATACTGTGGCAGTTTCTCAATAAATTTGATTTCAGGTAAAGAACTTAATATAACTGAAATGGAGGTCAGTGATGAAAGTTAAGTTGACAACAAAAATTCTTGATGCAAATGAGAGAATAGCAGAAGAAAACAAAAAAATGTTTAAAGAAGCAGGGGTTTATGTAATAAATCTCATGAGTTCTCCTGGTGCGGGGAAAACTTCTTTACTTGAGAGAACAATTGCAGCAATCAAGGATAAAGTAAGAGTTGGTGTTATTGAAGGTGATATAACAGGAACTCGAGATGCTGAAAGAATTGATCGCCTTGGTGTTCCTGTTGTTCAAATCAATACAGAAGGTGCGTGCCATCTTGATGCAAACATGATAGCTGATGCAGCTAAAGAGCTACCACTTAAAGATCTGGATGTTTTATTTATTGAAAATGTGGGAAATCTCGTATGTCCTGCAGAATTTAAAGTTGGAGAAGATGTTAAAGTAATGATTTTGAGTCTTACTGAGGGAGATGACAAACCTCTTAAATATCCTCTCATGTTTCAGGAATCCTCTGTTTTGATTATTAACAAAATTGACCTCAGAGATTTACTTGATGTAAGCATTGATAAAATCAAAAAGGATGCCCAATTTCTCAATCCAAATATAAAGATATTTGAAGTATCATGCAAAACAGGGCAGGGTATTGATGAGTGGACGAACTGGCTTCTGACGAATATTTCATGAAGGAAGCGTTAAAAGAAGCGGAAAAGGCATATGCATTAGGTGAAGTTCCTGTTGGTGCTGTTATTGTTTTGAATGGTGAAATTGTTGCAAGAGCTCATAACATAAAAGAAACAACCCATGATCCTACTGCCCATGCAGAAATGCTGGCAATCAAGCAGGCAGCAAATGTTTTTGGTGCATGGAGACTTACAGAGGCAACTCTTTATGTAACAAAAGAGCCATGTATAATGTGTTCTGGTGCTATAGTTCATGCAAGAATAAAAAGAGTTGTCTATGGATGTAGTGATCCAAAAGGTGGAGGAGCCGTAAGTTTATACAGAATTCTTCAGGATCCAAGACTAAATCATCAGGTTGAAATCACATCAGGCATTCTTGAAGAAGAATGCCGTGCTGTTTTGCAGAGATTTTTTAAGGAATTGAGAAATCAATAAATTGGAAATCTTTTACAGAGCCTCTCTACCCTTTTTTTCATGTCTTTTATTACTGATTCATTCTTGATGTTTTTTATGATTTTTTCAATAATTTCAGCAATTTCTTCCATTTCTTCTTCTCCCATTCCTCTTGTTGTTACACATGGAGTGCCTATTCTTATACCAGAAGTAACTGTTGGAGGCTTTGTGTCAAAGGGAATGGTGTTCTTATTTACAGTTATACCAGCTTTATCAAGAGCTTCTTCAGCTTCTTTCCCTGTAATGTTAAAATTAGTAAGGTCAACAAGCATCAAATGGTTGTCTGTTCCATCAGAGACTAATTTAAAATCTCTTCTTTTTAATGCCTCTGCAAGGGTTTTTGCATTTTTTACAACTTTTTTCTGATATTCTTTAAATTCCTCTGTTAGAGCTTCTTTAAAGGCAACAGCTTTAGCTGCAATTACATGAACAAGGGGACCACCCTGAATCCCTGGGAAAACTGCTTTATCAATAGCTTTTGCATAATCAGCTTTACACATAACAATACCGCCTCTTGGTCCTCTAAGAGTTTTATGAGTTGTTGTTGTTATAAAATCAGAATAGGGAACAGGAGAAGGATGAATTCCTGTAGCAACCAGTCCAGCTATATGAGCAATGTCTGCCATCAAGTAGGCATTCACTTCTTTTGCTATTTCAGCAAATGCTTTAAAATCAATAATTCTTGGATATGCACTCGCACCAGTGATAATTATTTTAGGTTTATGTTCATGAGCAAGTTTGCGAACTTCCTCCATGTCAATGTAACCAGTGTCTTTATTTACTCCATAAAATACGGTTTTATAAAGTTTTCCTGTAAAATTTACAGCTGAACCATGGGATAAATGTCCACCATGAGGAAGACTCATTCCCATTATTGTGTCTCCAGGTTGAAGCATAGCAAAATAAACAGCCATGTTTGCCTGTGTGCCAGAGTGGGGTTGAACATTTACATGCTGAGCATTAAAAAGTTGCTTACATCTTTCTTGAGCAAGTCTTTCAACCTCATCAGCATATTCGCAACCTCCATAATATCTTCTGCCAGGATATCCTTCAGCATATTTATTTGTAAAAAGACAGCCCTGAGCTTCCATAACCGCTTTACTTGCATAATTTTCTGAAGCAATCATAAGGATTTTGTTGTTTTCTCTCTTTTTTTCCTTAAGTATTAATGAATAAATTTCGGGATCAGTGTCTTTTAAAGATTTCCATTTCATTTATCAAGAACCTTCCTTTCTATAAGATTTATTTTTTCAAGCCTTCTTATGTGTCTTCCACCTTCAAAAGAAGTGTTAAACCAGACATTTACTATTTCCATTGCAAGGTCTTTTCCTACAACTCTTCCGCCAATGCAGAGAATGTTGGCATCATTGTGAAGTCTTGACATCTTTGCTGTAAAAAGATCGTTACAGAGAGCTGCTCGGACATTTTTAAACTTATTTGCAACAATTGACATGCCTATACCAGTGCCACATATCAGAATTCCCCTTTCAACAGCACCCTCAGATACAGCTTTTGCAACAGCCTCTGCATAGTCTGGATAATCAACAGAGCATGAGGAGCCTGTGCCCATATCAACAACTTCGTATCCTATGTTTTTCAGCATATGGGAGACAGTTTCTTTTAATTCAAAACCTGCATGATCAGACCCAATCGCAACCTTCATGTTGAGTATTATATATGATTAAGTTAATTTTAGTAAATTATGCGGATTTTTTCATTTTTAATGATTGTAAAATTTCAACAATCTTGAGATTAATTTTTTCACTTTTTCTTAATTCTCCTATATCAAGCTCTGGTTCTCCACAGATATCTGCAGCAATTATTTTGTTATTAGAAAGAAGGTTAAATAAAAAATTAAAAAGTTGTTGTGGAGATATACTGCCTTGTGTCCATCTTGTATTTAAATGTTTTTTATCAATTATGTCCTTGTCTATGCTCAAATAAATTGGAAGTTTTACTTCAAAGATTTTTCCAATGTTTGAAGAGTTTATGTAAAAGATTTCTTTAAGATTTTTAAGAAAACCTGCCCTGTAAATCCATGAATCACATCTTATAATATCTCCATTAAAGGCTCTCATATCAAGATGATTATCAATGACTAAAAGGGCAAAGTGTTCTTTTATTCTTTTAAGAAAAAGAAAGGAGATGTAATGATAATCTCCTTTACCGATAAAAGTTATTAAAGACTGATGTAGAGGAATTCTTTTTTCAATAAGTTTCAGACGATCTTCAGGACACATGAATTTTGTCTCTTTAAGAGAGCGCAGATCTATCTCTGCAAAAGCTTTTTTTCTTAAATTGCGCTGATAAAAGTATGTATCATCAAAATGCAGTATCAATACATGATACATACTCAATCAAGAGCATTTATAAGCCTCAATAACTCCCTTATTCCTTTTTCTGCCAGAGAAATTAGTTGAAGCAGATTTTCCTTAGAAAAAGGCATTAATTCTGCTGTTCCCTGAATTTCTACAAACTTTCCAGACCCTGTCATCACTATATTCATGTCAACCTCTGCCTGAGAGTCTTCCTGATAGCAGAGGTCAAGGCGGGGTTCACCTGAGACTATTCCAACACTTATAGCAGCAACACTGTCTTTCAAAGGATCTTCAGTAATCATTCCAGCATTCATTGCTTTTTTAATAGCTTCTCTTAAAGCTAAATACCCACCAGTTATTGAGGCTGTTCGGGTTCCTCCATCAGCTTCAATAACATCGCAGTCAATCCATATTGTTCTTTCTCCAAGTTTTTCAAGGTCAACAACTGCTCTCAATGATCTTCCAATGAGTCTTTGAATTTCATGAGTTCTTCCACCAACTCTGCCAGCAGTGGACTCTCTTAACATTCTTACTGGAGTTGACCGAGGAAGCATTCCGTACTCAGCTGTGATCCATCCTTTTTTCTGATCCTTTAAAAAAGGTGGAACTTTATTTTCTATTGATGCTGTGCATATTACTCTTGTATTACCAAGTTCAATTAAAACTGAACCATCAGCGTTTTTAATAAAGTTCTTTTCAATTTTTAAACTTCTGAGTTCATCATTTTTTCGTCCATCAGGCCTCATTTACTTTTCCTCCTCAAGAGATACTTTAAAAATATTGTTAATTTCATAGTTTAAAAATATTTCACCTATCTTTTTAAATCTCTCTGGTGAATCAGTTACATAAAAGGTTTTTAAACCATGCTCAGAGCTTTTATTTATAAGCTCTTGATGGATAAGTAGATTTTTTACTTCCAGAGCAATTTCCTGAGCGGAATCCACAAGCCTTATTCCTTCCATATATTTCTGAATAGTTTTTTTTAGCAAAGGATAATGGGTGCAACCGAGAATTAAAGTGTCAATTCCACTGTGTTTCAAATCTTTAAGATATTTTTCAACTACCAGTTCTGCAATGCTTCCCTCTAAAATTCCTTCTTCCACTAATGGAACGAATAAAGGACAGGCTTTTGAAATAACCTCTGTATCGGGTTTTAGTGTCTTAATTTTTTTAGGATAGGCTTCACTCTGAATAGTTGCTTCTGTTCCAATTATGCCGATTTTGCCGTTTTTTGTAACTTTTAATGCTGCCCTAACTCCGGGTTCAATAACACCAATAACAGGTACTGGTAATTTTTCTCTCAGAATTTCAAGGCTTACAGATGAAGAGGTATTACAAGCCACGACAAGCATTTTAATCTCTTTTTTAAAAAGAAAGCTTGCACATTCAAGAGAATATTTAATAACAGTTTCAGCAGAACGAATTCCATAGGGAACTCGTGCAGTATCACCAAGATACATGAGGTTTTCATTTGGAAGTAGCTTTGCAATTTCTTTTAAAACTGTTAAGCCTCCAATTCCAGAGTCAAAAATACCTATCGGTTTTTCTTGCATTAATTTTCCTCCACTGCTTCTTTTAAAGATGATGCAATTGAGATATGTCCTGATATAGTTTCAATTTCTCGGCTTTCTATCAATATTTTAATATCTTTTATCCACGGAAAGTTCTCTTTTAATGTTTTATAGAGGGATTTGAGCAAAAAATACTCCTCAAGCATACTTTGAGGTATGGCAAAATTTTTTGATAAATCTATATAAACGACATTTTCTTTGTCTCTGTATATGCCAAGAATTTTCGTTTCTTTTGAAGGTAGTTCTGATAAAAAAATTTCAAGAATTCTTTCAATATTTTTTAACTCTGAGCTTTCTTTCTCGAGATATATTTCTTTTATAACTATAGAATTTGAAGAAGGCAGGTATATTTTAAAGTTTACCATGGCTTGCTCTGTTTGAAATTTTTCAAAAGTTTTTTTCTCGTGTTTAAATAAAGTGAAATAAACTATAGTCGTTAATATTGCAACCAGTATTAAAGCTGAAATTGTAATTAATTTTTTATTCATCGTTTGTTTTTTGCACTTTTGTTTTAAAGTTTTCCAGAATTCCCTGAACAAGGACATCTATAATTTTGTTTACATAACTTTTCTCAGAAAATAAAGCTCTTTTAGGAATTTCAATCATCAAAGCTGGTTGACAAGCTTCTTTAAGAAGAGTGGCAGGCAGTTTTTCTGTATAAACAGGTTCTGAAAATTTCTCTTTTATTTTTTTTACAAAAATTTTTACTAAACTGTCTTCTTTAAGAAAAATCTTTGATGGATCATCTTTTGATATGTTTATTTTCTTTGGAGATGTATAAATAATGAAACTTTCTTCGCTTGAAAGATGAATACTTAACAAAACAGAAGGTTTTAAGGTATTTGCAATTTTTGACCTTTCTTTAAGGGATAAATTTTCATCAGTAGCTCTTGTAAGTGATGTTTTTATTCCTTTTTGTGCAAGCCTTGATGCTATTTCCTTGGAGATATACAGCACAAGCTCTTTTTCACTGCTATCTTTTTCCTTTATTCCTGAATCCAGCCCGCCATGTCCTGGATCAAGGAGTATTGATGCTGATTTAAATTTTTCTTCCTGTGGAGGCGATTCAAAAAATGCATCTATTACAAGTCTTGGTGGGGATTCAAGTCTTGAAATTTTTATTTTATTAATGTTTGAAGTGCTGATAATTAGACTACTATCACTTTTAAAAATTTTTAGATTATTTACTTTATCTTGATCGGATAAAACTTTTCCTTCAAATTCAATTTCAAATGAATTTAGAAAGCTTAATTTTAATTTACCATCATTCAGCAATTTTACATTTATTGAATGTGCAGTCTCAATTGTTTCGCATACCAGGACAAATCTATAAAAATCCTGATGTTTTCCGTATTTTAAAACTATTTTTTGAGCAGTCTCCTGAGCTAAGGCTGTTGATAAAATAGACAAAACTAAAATTATAAATACAGTTTTTTTAATCATTTAACAGGTTTTGGTGTTTTTAAGAATCTTATTCCTGTCCATATTATAATCAAGGCAAATATTACTCTCAAATAAGCATCACTAAGAACATGGGCAATGTTAGAGCCAATGTAAGTTCCAACAATAATACCAGAAATCAATCCGGGAAGGAGACCTTTAATGACATTACCAAGCCTTAAATGTGTATAAGCACCAACTGCGCCAGCAGGAACCATGCATAATAGAGATGTGCCCTGTGCTATGTGCTGACCATAATTTAATATAATAACAAGGGCAGGAACCATAACAGTGCCTCCACCTATGCCCATCATTCCAGCCAGAAAACCTGCAAAAATACCTATTATAAGAAGTGTGATAATCTTCGCAATTCCTTCAATTTCAAGATGATACAGCTCAGTAAGATAAGGTTTTGCAACAAGAATTAGGGCAGCAAAAATTAAAAAAGCACCGAAGGCTCTTTTAAGTTTCCATTCTGCAAGACTGTGTGCAAATCGTGCACCTGCCCGGGCAGTAAAAATCGCTGTTACTGCAAGGATCAAAGAAGCAACAACATCTACAGAACCCTTCATTCCGTAAGTAACAGCACCTGTGATACCTGTAAATACAAGAGCGAATAAACTTGTTCCATGTGCTTTGTGCTGGGTAATCTTAAGCACAGCCACCATTAGTGGAATCATAACCACTCCGCCACCAAGTCCAACAAGTCCGCCAAAACAGCCAGCAAGAACTCCTATCCATAGGGAATGGATAAACTGATTTTTCACAATCAAAAAATTTAATACTTATTAAGTTAAAATGTCAAATTTACTTTTTTTGTTGTAATTCAAAAGCTTTTTTAGATGTTTCTGCTGCAGCCTGAGCTTTTTTTGCAGCATCCTGAGCCTGCATAACTGCAGCCTGAGACTCTTTCACAGCTTCTTCTGATTTTTTCAATGCTTCTTTTGCTGTCCACTGCACAGAATCTACCTTAGAATCAACGGTTTTGATTTCTTTTTGAAGAGATGAAATCTCTTTGTTCATGTTTTCCAGTTGTTTTTCAATTTTTTCAAGTTTCTGATAAATTGGATCTGTTTGCTCCTTTACATACTCCTTTGTTGCACAACCACTTAACAAAATAAATGTTGTTCCTGCAATAATTAAAAACTTTTTCATTGTCCACCTCCAAATGCTTTAATTTTGTTTTTAACACAAAGATTAAGAAAAAGTAAAACAAAAAATAATATAATAAAACTGATGAAAAAATTCATAAGAAGGCTGATTATTAGTGTGGGATTTTTACTGCTTATCCCATTTCATGCCTGGGCAATTGAAAACATAAATATGGAGATTCAGAGAGACAATGCTTTCCTCATAGTAAAAGCTCGCATTATTCCTTCTCAAGAATTTATTGAAGATTTTAAAAATGGTTTAAGTAAAAATATTTTTATACTGATAGAGCTTTACAGAAGTTGGTCAATTATTCCAGATGAGTTTATAAGTGGAGTTCAGATACAGAGAGTTTTAATTTCGGATCCAATAAAAGATGAATTCATTGTAAAAACTTTGCAGGGAGAGACTTTAACAGAAAAAAGGTTTAAAAACTGGCAGGAGGCTCTGGACTGGGCTTTAAAAATAGAACCTGTAAAAATTGTAAATATCAATAATGTGGAAAGAGGTAAGTATTACATAAAAATTACAGTTGAATCAAACATAAAGAGGCTTCCTTCAATGCTTGAACATATTTTGTTTTTTATACCCACATATGAAAAAAAAATAACAAAAGAGTCAGAAAACTTTAGATTGCCATGAAAGAGAGACTAAAAAAATATTTTTTTCCTGTTTTTTTAACATCGCTACTTTTTATAGTTCTTGGTTTTGAAATATACCTTTTGAGGCTTCCACCTGAACAGATTCCTACAAGGTTTATAATCGTTTCACTTTTTGTAATAAACATAATCTCTCTTATAACCCTGGGATTTTTTGTCATAAGAAGCGTTTTCAGGCTTTATCTTGAAAAGCATAGAGAAGTCCCTGGATACAGATTCAGGATAAAAATAGTGACCATTTTTGTGGGATTGGTGCTCATCCCCTCAGCTCTTTTATTCATTGCCTTTAGCGGAGTTCTTGAAAATTCAATAGAAAGAATTTTTTCCAAATCAAACAGAGAAATTATATCAAAAACAGTTGATACAGTTAAGGCTTTTTACGATTTTGAAAAAGAAAAGCTTCTTAATCTTGCTGAAGACTTAAAAAATGGTAAAATCAGGGGCATTCCTCATGGAATTTCTGTTGAAAGATTGAAAACTTTTAAAACTGATATGCCAGAATCAGTAAAAGATGCTTTTCAGGGCAAGAAATCAGCTCAGATTGTCTCTTCTTCAGATGGAGATTTAGTTATTGTTGCAATACCTGACAGTAATGGTGTTTTGGTTTTAAAAATGATAATTCCTTCTGAGATAACAAAAAAGGTTGAGGAAGTTAAGGCTCATTACGAAGAGTATCTCAAAATGGGTTCTATGAGAAAAGCTGTTAAGTCAAACTATTTCATGTTTCTTGGATTTCTCAGTCTTATTATAGTTTTTTTAGCTTTATGGGCATCCTTAAAAATCTCCCAGGAAATTACAAATCCTCTTAAAGAGCTTGTTCAGGCAACCGAGCGTGTCTCAAAGGGAGATCTTAAAGTTAAAATTCTTACCAAAAGCTCGGATGAAATCGGAATTCTTGTTAATTCTTTCAATGAAATGATAGCAAAGCTTGATAAAGCCTATTTTGATCTATCAGAAAGAAATATTCTCCTTGAAAGAATGTTTTCCAATATTACTTCAGGAATTATTTTTATTGGACAGGGTGGAAAAATTTTCAAAATAAATAAAGCAGGAGAAGAAATACTACAAATTCCAGGAAATAAAATAGAAGGCAAACATTATGCAGAAATACTTGAATTTATTGAATCTGATGAGTTAAAAGAATTTATAAAAAAGCTTTCTGAGGAGCGAATTTATGAGATTTCCAAAGATTTAAATATCAAAATAAAAGGTAAAAATAAAATAATCAGGTCAAGATTTATTTCATTAAGAGAGTCTCAGGAAAGCGAAGCTACAGGAATTCTTGTAGTATTTGATGATATTACAGACATTGTTAAGGCACAACAGGCAATTGCATGGGAAGAGGTTGCAAGAAGACTTGCCCATGAGATAAAAAATCCTCTTACTCCAATTAAACTTGCTACGGAAAGACTAATAAAAAAATGGAAAAATAAAGAGGAGGATTTTGGCAGAGTCTTTGAAAAATCAACTCAGACAATTATCTCAGGAGTTGAATCTCTTAAGAATTTAATTGATGCCTTTCAGAAATTGGGTAAACTTCCTGATATTAAAAAAGAATCTGTAAATCCGCTAAACTTAATAGAAGATGTGATAGAACTTTATAAAGGATACAAGGATGTCAGAATAAATCTTGTATTGTGTGACGAAATTAAACATGTTTTACTTGATCCAGAGCAATTTAAAAGGGTTCTGATAAATATAATTGACAATGCAATAAAAGCTATGAATGGTAAAGGTGAAATAACAATATCTGTTAAACTAAATAATAATCTTGAGATAGAGGTGGCTGACACTGGTCCTGGTGTGGATGATGAAATAAAAGAAAAGTTGTTTTTACCATATTTTTCAAAAAACAAGGAAGGCACAGGTCTTGGACTTGCGATTGCAAGAAAAATTGTTAATGAACATGGTGGAAATATACATGTTATGGACAATAAACCACATGGAACAATCTTTAAAATAGAGGTGCCTGTTTGAAAGGAAAAGTTTTAATAGTTGATGATGAAATGGGAATTCTTGAGACTATCTCTGGAATTTTAGAAGATGAGGGATATAAAACTCTTACAGCAGTAGATGCAGAGGCTGCCATGGATATCCTTGATAAAGAAGTGATAGATTTAATTTTTCTTGATGTCTGGCTTCCTAAGATGAACGGAATTGAAGCAATAAAAAAGATAAAAGAAAAGGATTTTCATATTCCAGTTATCATGATTTCAGGACATGGAAATGTGGAAATAGCAGTTCAGGCTGTAAAACTTGGAGCCTTTGATTTTCTTGAAAAGCCTCTGTCAATGGAAAGGATTATATTGACTGCAGAAAGAGCATTAGAATTTAAACGCCTTGAACAAGAAAATATAAAGCTTCGTAGCAGTGTAACTAAAAGGTATGAACTTATTGGAAGTTCTCAAACAATGAAAAAAATAAAAACTCAGATTGAAATGATTGCTAAAGGAGACTCCAGGGTTTTAATACTCGGTGAGTCTGGAACTGGTAAAGAACTTGTAGCAAGAATGATTTATTTATTGAGTCCCAGAGCTACTGCTCCTTTTGTTGAAGTAAACTGCGCAGCAATTCCTCAGGAACTTATAGAAAGCGAACTTTTTGGACATGAAAAAGGAGCTTTTACCGGCGCAGTGGAAAGAAAGATTGGTAAGTTTGAGCTTGCCAATGAAGGAACTCTTTTTCTTGATGAAATTGGAGATATGTCTTTACTTACACAGGCAAAGCTTTTACGAGTGATTGAAACGCAGAAGTTTCAGAGAGTTGGAGGCACGAAGGATATAACAGTTAATGTTAGAATTATTTCAGCAACAAATAAAGACCTTACAGAAGAGATTAAAAAAGGCAATTTCCGTGAGGACCTTTACTGGAGACTTAATGTTGTTCCTATCTATATTCCTCCTTTAAGAGAAAGAAAAGAAGATATTCCAGAGTTGATTAATTATTTCATAAATGAGTTTAACAGGGAGAAAGGATGGAAAAAAAAGACAGTGCAGCCTCAGGCAATGAAAATGCTTCAGGATTATGACTGGCCCGGAAATGTGAGAGAACTAAGGAATGCCATAGAAAGGCTTATGATAATGGTTCCAAAAGATGTGATAGAGATTGAAGATATTGAAAATACTGGAATAATAAAAAATAAAGTAAGAGAAGAAACATATTTTTCTTATACCTCATTGAAACAAGCAAGAGATGCCTTTGAGAGAGAATTTATTTTGAGGAAACTTAAAGAGAATAACTGGAATATGACAAAAACAGCAGAAATGATAGGAATAGAAAGAAGCAATCTCTATAAAAAAATCAAAGCTTTTGGCATAGTTCTTCCCAAAGAGTTTTCAGAAAACTAAAGGAGATTTAAATGTTCACAGTGGTTATTGTAGGTCGTCCTAATGCTGGAAAGTCAACGCTTTTTAATAGAATGATTAAGTCTGATGATAAAATTAAAGCAATTACAGATAAACTTCCCGGAGTAACGAGAGATATAAACTATGGAGTTGCAAAATGGGAGGACAAAACATTTACCGTAGTTGATACAGGAGGTTTTTTCCCTGAACAGAAGGCTGAAAATATAATTCAGAAACAGATGCTTGAACAGATTGAGATTGCCATATCAGAGGCAGATTTAATAATTCATCTACTTGATGGCAAAGAGGGGCTTGTTCCAGACGATATTGAAACAGCAAGATGGTTAAGGCAAACAGAAAAGGAGATTCTATGGGTTGTGAACAAAATAGATGACCCTTCAAAACTCAGTAGAATATACGAGTTTTATAGCATAGGAACAGAACAACTTATACCGATTTCAGCTCTAACAGGTTATGGATTTGAAGAATTGATTGAAAAAATTATTGAAAGACTCCCTCTAACTCAATCATTAAAATCAGAAGAAGAACTGCCAAAAATAGCTATTGTTGGCAGGCCCAATGTGGGAAAATCAACGATTATCAATGCCTTGCTTGGCAAAAAAAGAATGATAGTAAGTCCATTGCCTGGAACCACCAGAGATGCTATTGATGCAGTATGCACATACTACGGTAAAAAATATCTATTGATAGACACAGCAGGGATAAAGAGGCTTTCTTACTACAAAAGGGAAATATCCCAGCAAGTCTATGTTGAAAAGCTTTCATACTTTAAAGCATTAAGAAGTATTGAAAGGGCTGATATTGCAGTGCTTGTTGTAGATGCTACTGAAGGAATTGTAAATCAGGATCAAAAAATTGCTGGCATAGTGGCTGAGCAGAAAAAAGGATTGATAATTTTAATTAATAAATGGGATTTAATTCCACAGGATGAAAGAGACAGAAAGGCAAAAATTTTTGCAGAGGAAATAAGAAGAAAACTCTGGTTTGTGGATTATGCTCCATATCTGACTGTTTCTGCAACAAATAAAACAAGACTTACAAAAATTTTCCCTATTATTGACCAGATTTTAGAGGAATACGCTAAAAGAGTATCCACATCTGAGTTGAATAAACTTTTTAATCAGAAATTGAAAGATGTGGTACTTTCCTCAGGTGGAAAGGAGTTAAAGTTTTATTACATAACCCAGGTTGATGTAGAACCACCTACATTTGTTGTTTTTGTTAATGATAAATCAGCAGTCAAACAGCATCATATCAAATTTATTGAAAAACTTTTGCGAGAGACATTTAATTTTGAATTTTCTCCCATAAGCATAAAAGTTAAACAAAGAAAATAACTTTTTATGTTAAAATAAAAAACTATGCAAACAATTTTTGTAACAGGAGCTGCTGGCTTTATAGGATGGGCAACGTGCAGATTACTTTTAAATCAAGGTTTTACAGTTATAGGCATTGACAATGTGAATGACTACTATGACCCAAAAATTAAAGAATTAAGGCTTCAGGATCTAAGAAAATTTCAGAATTTTATTTTTTATAAAGCAGACATTGAAGATTTTGAGATACTGAAAAACATTTTTAAAACTCACAAAATAGATGCTGTTATTAATCTTGCAGCCAGGGCAGGTGTCAGGGCATCTGTTGAAAACCCCTGGGGTTATCTTCAGACAAATGTAGCAGGAACAATCAATCTTCTTGAATGTATGAAGGAACATGAGATTAAAAAATTTATTCTTGCATCAACATCAAGTGTTTATGGTGATACAGAAAAAATGCCCTTTAAGGTTTCTGATGCCACAGATAAACCTCTTGCTCCTTATCCTGCCTCAAAGAAGGCTGCAGAGCTTTTCTGTTATAGCTATCACTATCTTTATGGGATAAATACAATAATTCCAAGATATTTTACAGTTTATGGACCCTTTGGAAGGCCTGATATGAGCATTTTCAGATTTATCAAGAAAATAGACTCTGAAGAGCCAATAACTGTTTATGGAGATGGAAAGCAGAAAAGAGATTTTACATTTGTTGAAGATATTGCAGAGGCAACAGTAGCGTGTCTGAATCTTGAAGGATATAAGATTTTGAATCTCGGTAATGACAGACCTGTGGAACTCATTTATGTAATAAATTTAATAGAGGAAGTTCTTCAAAAAAAGGCAAAAATTCAGTGGCAGCCAAGACATCCAGCAGACATTTATGCAACATGGGCAGACATCTCTGAGGCAAAACAGTATATAGGATGGTCTCCAAAGGTTTCAATAGAAGAAGGAATTCAGATTACCGTTGACTGGTTCAAGAAAAACAGAGAGTTACTGAAGGACATTAAGATATAAAGGAGGAAAAGATGCAGAGAATTTTGGTAGCTCATGATGGCTCAAAGGCATCAGACAAAGCATTAAGAAAGGCGCTGGAGATTGCTTTAAGCATGAATTCATCTCTCACTGTGCTTGCAGTAGTTCCAGAGCTTTATCTTACAGAGCTTTCTGATGCTGACAGACAGAGAATTACGGAAGTGCTTAAAAGAGAGACCGAGGAAAATATGGAAAGGATAAGAAAATCTCTTTCTGGAAAACCTATTGAGATTAAATTTCTTGTAAGAGAAGGAGACCCTGCTGAAAAAATTCTTGAAACAGCTCATAAAATGAAGGTTGACCTTATTGTTACAGGTTCTCATGGAAAACACGGTACAAAAAAGTTTCTCATTGGAAGCGTATCTGCTAAAGTTGTTGAATATTCTAAGTGTCCTGTTCTTGTTGTAAAGTAGCAAGAGGGAAAAATATTTTTACTGTTGTCCCAGTATGGGGAGAGCTTTTTAATTCAATAAATCCATTATGTTTTTGAACTATATTTTTTACAATTGACAGTCCCATTCCAAATTTTCTTGGATCTTGAGTAAACAGAGGTTCAAAACATTTTTCCAGTGTTTCTTTATCCATACCAACTCCGTTGTCAGAAATTGTAAGAACAATTTTTTCTTCAGTGTCAATTTTGATTTTTTCAGTTGAGATTGATATAACTCCTTCATCAGGTATAGCATTTTTAGCATTTTGAACAAGTTCAACAAGAACTTCTCTGAGCTGCTGTGGGTCTCCTTTAATTAAAGGACTTTCCTTAGATAAAGAAATCTTCAGATTTATTTTTTCACCTGCTATATTTTTGAGCACATCTTTAGTGGAAATAACAAGAAAATTCAGATCAAAAACTTTTGTCATAGAAGGAGCTTTTCTCAAGGCAAGCAAGTCCTGAATCAATTTAACACCTTTTTCAACAGATTCAATTAATTTTTCAATGTATGGAGAATAATTTTTGTCTGTAACTCTCTCTTTCAGCAATTGGGCAAATCCATAGATCCCGTTAAATATATTGTTAAACTGATGTGTGAGATTATTTAGAACTTCATAAATTCCTTCAAGTTTTATAGCTTCCTTGAATTTTTCATTAATTATTTTCTTTTCTGTTACTTCTTTTCCGATTTCAAAGACAGCCTTTATTTCTCCATTTTCCTTAAGCGGAAATCCAGTTAAAATATAGTGTCTTCCTTCATCTGATATTCTTTCAGCAGTTTCTGTATTGCCTGTTTGAAGGGCTTTAACGCATGGACAGCCTTCACATGGACTACTTCTTTTATGCCACAGGCTATAACATTTTTTACCTTTAACATCCTCAGGATTCATGCCTAATCTTTCAGCAAAGGCTTTATTAGCCCATAGAATATTTAACTCTTTATCCATAATAGACATGTTGTGATCAAGGCTATCAAAGATAGAAACTAAAGATTCTTCTGTTAGTTTAAATTGCAGTGATTTCATTGAATAAAAGAGGGCTTATTTAAAAAGTTTTGCAAATATTGGCAATACCTAACTTCTCGGGGGAGGGGGGGTAAATGTAGTTTTAACTTTCTATGACTAAATTTGGCAAATATGTCTTTCCCACCTATAGATGCATAAAACATGTCAAACAATGGCGATTTCTTGAAAATCAAAAAACATAACATTCTCAAATACCTCTACTCCTGATTCCGAGCTTCTTTGGTGTGATTCAGCTTTTCTTTTATCATTTTTATTGAACAGTTTTTCAGTTTACCTTCATCAACAAAATGCCGGTGGTGGGATTTGAACCCACACGGGATTGCTCCCAACGGATTTTGAGTCCGCCGCGTCTGCCGTTCCACCACACCGGCTATTTAAAAAACAATAGCATAAAAAATCATAAAAAATCAATGTGTTTCAAATGGTTTTAAATACCTCCTTATTGCCTCACATAAATTTAATTCCTCTTTTATTTCTTCTGCTA